>NZ_BAABJX010000064.1:0-32921 GCF_039543525.1 Algivirga pacifica | reverse complement strand
CTACCATCCCCCACAGTGGACTTGCACCACCTAGCCAAATACCATGCACGGCACACTAAAAAAAGCTCGTTGCGAAAACGCAACGAGCAATAGTCATCTTCATTCCTAATTATTCATTCTTCATGAAGAAAATCCCCTACGGTACCCATACCATTTTCATAAAAGTTGTTCCTAAATCAGTATGAGCTTTTATGATATATAGTTGTCTATCTTGTATAGGGAATGGCAGGTTAACATGCTTTCCTTCCATCAAGAAATTTTGACTTTCGTAAAGTACTTTTCCATCCAAACTTAAGATTGTAATCTGCGCCTGATTAGGTGTTGCATTATCAAACGATACCGTAAGACTATTCCCATCAGTATAAGAAGTCATACTCAATCGAGGGCTTGGAGTTGCTACCCCTTCCCCACCAGCAACCAATGCTACCACGGTTGCTTTATTGGAGCATGAAGCATCACGATACCCCACATAAGGAATATCTTGACTATCAATAACTACATCTATATACTCTGCTTTACCAGCTGTAAACCCTTCCTGCTCGACAACTTCCCAAAGCATACCTGTCCATACCTTTGCGGTAGCCTTTCCACTTTGACTAAAGTCGGTGTAAGCAACATAGATTTTTCCGTCATTACCAACTGAAATGCCATTATAAGCAACCGATGTCGTGGAAATAGCATCTCCAACAGGGAGCCAGCCTCCTCCATTCCATACTTGAACATACAGTTTATTACCTAGACCACTGTCCCGATAAGAAACATAAACTTTACCGTCAAAAGTAGCCAGACGTGTATAGCTAGCATCTCCCGTGGAAAAACCTTCCATTCCTAAAGTATTCCAACTACCACCATCCCATTTACGAACAGTTAAGTCTCCCGTTGCGGCATAATCCTGATAACTCACCACTGGATATCCATCCGAATCTATGGCTATATCTGGCCAGTTCACAGAACCATTGGAAATACCCGTTGCACTACCAACTGCCGTCCAACTATTACCATTCCATCGTTGCACAACCAACCTACTTCCGTTACTACCATCTTTATAAGCGACATATACCGTTCCATCCATCGCTATAGCAATGTTAGTATAATAAACCGTACCATTCGAGAAGCCCGGCGTTCCTAGTGTATTCCAAGTTCCATTATCATAATAGCGTACCGTTGCCTTTCCTTGTGTAAAGTTATCTTTATAAACTACGTATACTTTACCATCATCAGAGGTAGCAATATCAGTATACTCCACACTACCTTCTGATACAATACCAGCACCTAAGTCCAGCCAACTACTACCATCAAAATACTTCACCACAGCAGCATTACCTGAACCCGCATCCTTGTAAACAAGGTAAGGAGTATCATCCAGGCCTGTTGCTAAACGAGTATACTGTACTGAGCCATCAGAGAAACAAGCATCTCCCACCACTGATGGACCTAATTGCAATGGTCCTCCCAGGCCACTCTCAATAGCAAACTCATCACAGAAGGTCACCTGATCTAATTGCTGTACCGTTGCCTTACTGCTATTAGCTAAATCTTTATAAGCCAAGTACAATACATCATCCGCTCCCATGGCTAAACGAATGTATTCTGCACTACCATCGGAGACCTTACTCACATCTCCTGTATTTACCCAATCAACACCATCCCATTTTTTCACCACGGCTCCATTGCTTACACCAGCATCCCTAAAACCGACAAAAACACTATCGGATGAACTAATTTCAATTTCCGCAAAGTAAATCTGTGATGTGGAAAATCCTGTTGTTCCAAAATCAACCCAAGCTCCACCGTCAAAATACTTAACTGTTGCTTTACCTCCCTGAAGCGTATTTTTAAAGATCACATAAGGAACTCCTGTACTACTGACTGACAAATCAACCTGATCTGAGTTTCCTGGAGTAAACCCTGTTGTTCCCAACAAATTCCATGTAGCTCCATCCCAAGCTTGAGCACTTAAACGTCCACTCTTGCTAAAGTCCTGATAGGCGACAACTGGTAAATCTGTTGTGGGATCTGTAGCCATTGAAATCTTACCGACAGAAGTTGTTGATATCGGACCACCTAGATCTAGCCAGCTACTTCCATCCCAATATTTCACTTGTAATTTATTGCTATTTCCTCCATCACGATATGCTACATAAGGGATTCCTGAGTCACTTACTGTCATTGTGGTATTTAATACATAGCTATTACTCATTGGTACTCCTCCCAATATTTGCCAGATAGCACCATTCCAGTAATATGCCACTGCCTTACCTCCCAATCCATCGTCACGACAAACGACTACCGGTATTCCTCCCGGCAACTCTCCTAAAGCGGGTGTTCTTATATATCCTTGAGAGAAACCCGCTCCACCTAGCTGATTCCAGCTGCTACCATCATACTGCTGTACACTAAGTCGTCCATTCACTAACTGATCCTGATAGGCGATGATCGGCATACTATCAGACAATACCTGTAAATCGATTTCTTTAGCTTGCTGAGGTGTAAATGCTTTTTCACCCACAGTTTGCCAATAATGCTGTCCTCCATTAACAACTCCTGCCTCTACCAATACTTCTGCCGTACACTCTGAGAACAAGCCTCCCGGATCCGTAACCGTTAAAGTGACCATCTGCACCCCAATATCACTACAATCAAAAGCTGTTTGACTCAAGGTATAAGTCAATTCATCCCCATTCGGGTCGGAACTTCCACCATCAATATCCTCTGCAGTTAATGTTGCTGTTCCATCTTCACCTAGCGTTAAGGTCGTATTTTGACACACCGCGACTGGTGGACTCTGACAGTAAGCAATCCACAAACTTCTACCGGTTGTTCCATCATTAACATTGACATATAAAGTATCACCATTATTTTGAAACCAATAAGGTTGCCCCCAACCTGCTCCGGGTTTAATATCTTCTACTAAAACTGTTCCTGATTCCGTACCATCCGTCACCCATAACTCTTCTCCCAAGGCAGGTGTTGTTGCCGCAAAAAAGACCTTATTTCCCACTGCTCTAAAAGAAATGGGATTGCTAGACCCTCCACCGAGAATAATATCCTTTACCAAGACGGTTCCTGATTCCGTACCATCACTTTTCCAAAGTTCTTTTCCGTGTGTACCATCATTCCCTCTAAAATATAAGGTATCTCCCTTATAGTTGGCTGAGAAAAGATCTCCACTCGATGGTCCTGGGTTAATATCTTTCACTAATACTGTTCCTACCTCTGTACCGTCCGTTACCCACAACTCTACACCATGTGTTCCGTCATTGGCACGTAAAAACATTTTCGTATTCCCCGATACCGGAGAAATAAAGTTTACTGCATTGGAGGAGTTAAACCCTGGATAAATATCCTTTAAAATAGTGGTTCCTAGAGCAGTTCCATCACTTTTCCAAAGCTCTCTTCCATACGTACTTTTAGTCGCCTGAAAAACCACTACTCCATTAATTATAGACAACCGATCGGGAGTACTAGATGCTGTTCCTGCCTGAATATCCAACAATAAATTTGTACCCGCAGATGTGCCATCACTACTCCAAAGCTCATTTCCATAGGAGGGATGAAATGCTCTAAATAACAATGTAGTTCCATTGGACACTAAGCTTCCCGGAGAAGAATTCAGTGCTCCAACATTAATATCTTTCACTAATGTGGTTCCTCCCTCTGTACCGTCACTACTCCACAACTCTATCCCTGTAGAAGCTTCTTTTGCCTGAAAATATGCTTTTCCATTATGCTCCGTAATAAAAGCTGGGGTAGAAGAAACTCCTCCTGGGTTGATATCTTTCACCAACATTGTTCCGGAAGGCGTTCCATCTGTTTTCCACAGCTCATACCCATGAACATTATCATTCGCAGAGAAATAAAGATAATCTCCTACCACCGATAATGCCGTGATTCCAGAACTCGGCACTCCCGGATTGATATCTTTCAACAAGGTGACACTTGTTCCATCAGAAAAGAATAGTTCCTGCCCAGTAGACGGGGTGGTTGCGGTAAAAGCTACGCCATTTTTAAAGCTGACGGTTTGTGTAGGATCATAATTGGTCAACGAAGTAGGGACTCGTTCTGCTACGCAGGATTGTGTAAACGCTTCTCCATACCACAACAGTAAGGGAAGCAAACATAGTAAATGATGCTTTTGCATGGTTTTAATTGATAATAGCTTGGGTTAAAAGAAGATCGGGAGCTCTTTACATAGCTCTCTCAAATTTGTCTAAAATAGCAAGGCTAAGTATAAAACTCATTTGTTATACCTCTATCTAAAAAGTAATATTCTGCCCTATTTTCTCTACTTTATTTTAGTTAACCTCACTCAACACCAGAAAACCGTCTCAATACATGGGTTATGGATAGAAAATGATCTTTTTTACTAAGTAACTCCTTCAATAAAGTCCCACTACTTCTCTAAAAATATTAACATTCTTCATGCATGAAATTAATAGTCATTTGAATATTAAAATAAAAAGACCACTCCGAACACTACGTTCAGAATGGTCTTATTTTATGATGAAATTTCTCTATGTACTATAGGTAAATTTCCTCAATCTGCTCCTTGAATTTATCATTAATCACCCTTCTCTTCAACTTCATCGTTGGTGTTAATTCACCAGAGTCTACGGTCCACATACTTGGCAACAAACGATACTTCTTCACCTGCTCCCATTTAGCAAAATTGCGGTTAGCCTGCGCGATTTCTCTTTCAAACTTCTCCTTTACACGATCATTTTTGATCATTTCTGCATCTGAAGTGTACTTAATTCCTTTGTAGGTACACCAGTCTCTCAAGGACTCAAAATTAGGAACAATCAAAGCTGATGGAAACTTACGGCTTTCACCAATAATAGCAATTTGCTCTATAAATACTGACTCCTTGAACTTGTTTTCCATCAATTGAGGAGCGACGTATTTCCCTCCGGAAGTCTTAAACATTTCCTTCTTACGATCAGTAATTTTCAGGAAACGCCCTTCTACCATCTCCCCAATATCTCCCGTATGGAACCAACCGTCTTTCAATACTTCATCCGTTAATTTTGGCTGTTTATAGTATCCTTGCATTACATTAGGACCTTTACACAGCACTTCTCCATCTTCTGCGATTTTTACTTCCACCCCACCAATCACTGGCCCTACGGTTCCTATACGCACACCTTCTTTCGTCACAATATTTGCAGCAATCACTGGAGAGGTTTCGGTTAGCCCATACCCTTCACAAACACGGATACCTGCTGCCCAGAATATTCTTGCCAAACGAGGCTGTAAGGCTGCTGCACCTGAATTAATCATTTGTACATTACCTCCTAGAGCTTCTCTCCATTTAGAAAAAATCAACTTATCGGCTACCTTCAGCTGCATATCATAAGCAAAGCCCATATTCTTGGCTGGGTCATACTTCAATCCTAAATTGACAGCCCAAAAGAACAATGCTTTCTTCACGCCAGTCAACTCCATTCCCTTGTTGATAATCTTATCGTATACTTTCTCCAATAAACGAGGTACCGTATTGAAGATTTGTGGCTTCACCTCTTTCAGGTTATCACCAATAGTCTCCATACTCTCCGCATAATAAATCGATATACCCAAATAAAGGTATACGTATACGGCAGTACGTTCATAGATATGACATAACGGCAAGAAGCTCAAAGCTTTCTTATCTTCTCCGGTGATCATCAACAGGTGACTAACGCCAATACTATTACTCACTACATTCTTGTGCGTTAGCATTACACCCTTCGGTCTGCCTGTCGTTCCTGAGGTATAAATGATCGTCAGCAAGTCATCCTCTGTGACTGCATCCTTCAACGGTTGTAGATCCAACACGTCACGATCATTTCCCATGACCATTACCTCAGCCCAATAACGAGCACCCTCCACCTTATCAAAGGTGTGAATACTTTCTACATTTTCAACTTGTTCTGCAGCTTTGTGTACCTTACGGTACAACTCATCTGTAGAAACAAAGACCATTTTGGACTCGGAATGCTCCAATATATACTGATAATCCTCAATGGTAATGGTAGGATAAACAGGCACCGAAATAGCACCTATTTGCTGAAGGGCAAGATCTATAAAATTCCATTCAGGACGGTTCTCCGAAACGATGGCTACTTTATCGCCACGTTCTATCCCTGACTCCAGAAAACCCAGACTCAGTTTATTAACCGCCTCCAAAATATCCATAGTGCTGAATTTCTTCCATGCACCGTCTACTTTATAGGCCAAAGCATCTTTTCTTGGATGGTTTTCGGCTTGATAATATAAAAAGTCAAAAGCACGTTTTAATTCCATTGCTTGCTACTTGTAAAGTGAATGATTAGTTGATGTTTAATAGATAGTGTGTTGAAGCTATGCGTGACCAACACTTCAATGTATAAATCAAACAATTCAGTATTCGATTTATGTTATCAATATACAATAAATCCCATGATATGAAAATGAAATTAAATGATCCCCACCTCCATTATTTCTTATTTTACTGATACTCTTGTATCTTTGCAGGCTTATTGAAAATAAGCTGATCACCCTATTCACTGCTGATAAAGAAACAGATAAAGGGTATCAATACATTTTGAAACAAACTTTCTCACAGGTTTATCAAAGAGCTTGGGAGTATAACTATAGATAATAGATATGGATTTTGATATTCATAGATTTGATAACGGTATACGGTTGATTCACAAACAAGTCAAAAGCACTAAGATTGCTCACTGTGGCTTGATTCTGAACATCGGTAGTAGAGATGAAAAAGCGCATCAACAAGGGATTGCTCACTTTTGGGAACATATGGCTTTTAAGGGAACAGAAAAGCGAAAAGCTTTCCATATCCTAAGCCGACTAGACTCTGTAGGGGGGGAACTTAATGCCTATACCACTAAAGAAAAAATCTGTTTTTATGCCTCTTCTATGGTCGAACACTTTGAGAAGTCGGCAGAACTCATTACAGATATTACTTTCCATTCCACATTTCCCCAAAAAGAGATTATAAAAGAAAGAGGGGTTATTCTGGAAGAGATGTCTATGTATCAAGACGATCCAGCTGATGCCATCACCGATGAGTTTGACGAGCAAATCTTCCGAGACCATCAGTTAGGTAAAAACATCCTAGGGAATAGGGAGAGTGTTATGGGGTTCCAGCAAGAAGACTTTACGACATTTATAGACGAAAACCTTAATACAGAAGAAATCATCTTCTCCTCGGTGAGTAATCTCCCTTTTCATAGAGTAAAGCGTATTGTCGAAAAATACCTAAAAGACATTCCTTACAAAAAAACTAACCGAGAGCGAATCCCTTTCAAAGGGTATACGCCTACGGTAAGGGAAGCCTACAAAAATATTACGCAGGCACACTGTGTCATAGGAGCTGAAGCATATTCTTTCCATCACACAGACCGCTTACCATTTTTCTTACTGATTAACCTACTGGGAGGGCCTGGCATGAACTCCCGATTGAACCTACAAGTACGAGAAAAATACGGCTATGTATATGACATTATGGCAAATTATGTGGCTTTTCAAGATACAGGGCTTTTTTCTATTAACTTTGCCACAGAAACAGGAACCCTACAGAAATGTATTAAACTGGTACACAAGGAACTAAAGAAAGTCCGTGAGCAAAAACTGGGGCCTCTTCAACTCCATATGGCCAAGCAACAGCTAAAAGGACAGATTGCCATGGGAGAAGAAGGTAACCTTAGTCTAATGCTAGGTATGGGTAAAAACCTGATAGACAAACAAAAGCTGGATACACTAGAAGAAGTGTTTGCGGAGCTGGATGCCATTACGGCTGACAAAATCATGGATGTCGCTAACCATATTATGGCTCCTGAACGTCTAAGTACATTAGTTTATCTGCCAAAATAGTTTGGTACAATTAATGGGAAAACCTGCACAACAACAGACAAACCAATTTGACTAGAAATATGGATAATAATACAAAGAAGAAGATTTACCTATTTGTCGGACTATCTGCCGTAGTCATTACCGTAGCGGTATATGTCTTTCAAATTTTTTTCACGGCAAATATTAACGTAGGAAAGAAACATTCTATCCTATTAATACCAGAAGGAGGAACCATCAAAAACGTACAGGACTCTCTTAACAAACATCAGTATGTGGAGGAAATTGTTCCTTTTATGTTTGTCAGTAAACTGATGAAGTTTCATGAAAACGTAAAACCTGGACGTTACCTACTACGCAACGATATGACGAATATCGAGGCTATCCGCTTACTTCGTTCCGGTAATCAAGAGCCTGTGAAGGTCACCTTCAATAATGCCCGTACACTAGAGGACTTGGCTCCAAAGATCACCAGAAACCTACAGTGCTCTGCAGTAGAATTTATGGATGCCATTAAAGATGAGGCTTTCTTGAGCGACTTGGGGTATGATAGCCTAACGGTAAAAGCCATCTTTATTCCTAATACCTATGAACTGTATTGGAATACAGATGCCAAGGCCCTTATCCGTAGAATGGACTATGAGTACAAACGCTTCTGGAATGACGAACGTAAGGCGCAAGCTGATAAGATCGGTCTTACTCCTTTTCAGGTAAGTGTATTGGCTTCTATTGTACAGGCAGAAACCATCAAACCTGATGAGAAACCTAAAGTAGCGGGGTTATATATCAATCGTCTAAACCGTAATATGCTATTACAATCAGACCCGACCTTGGTATATGCCCACAGAGACTTTGAAATAAAGCGTGTATTAAATATACATAAGGAAATTAACTCTCCTTACAATACCTATAAGTTCAAAGGATTACCTCCGGCGCCGATCAATGTTCCCGAAATTGGCTCCCTAAAAGCAGTCCTAAACCACGAAAAACATAAGTATCTTTATATGTGTGCCAAAGAGGATTTCTCCGGATATCACAACTTTGCAAGGACACTACGTGAGCATAACAACAATGCTATTCGATACCAGAGAGCGTTGAATAGGGCGAGAATATATAGGTAGTTTGGAGTCTGGAGTTTGGAGTCTGGAGTCTGGAGTCTGGAGTCTGGAGTTTGATATTAAGGAAAATTACAACTCCAGACTCCAGACTCATAACTCCTAATTAAAAAAAAGCGGCACCTACGCAGATACCACCTTTCCCAAGATCACGAGAATTGAAATTTGATACAACAAAGCTCATATGCCCTTTGAATATCTACGGTATTCAATCATCACACATATTGAATTTTCTTCTATTTATCGATTATTGCTTATCACTTTAGTGTATCACTACAAGTTCATTTTTATCCACTGGAATAGGCTCATGAGACCATGAAACCTCAGCCATTTCATGCTTTAGATCAATAAAATCACTTAATACTTGTTGGATAACCTCTTCTGTTTGATCCGGGTAATTCACTTCTACTCTATCGGAAGCGTTGACCCAATCCTGTATAAGTGGCAAATACTTTTTCTTTAGTTTTTTAATGACTGGCACTCCCAATTTTCCCAATGCTGCTGCATTGCATTGCTGCTCAAACTGTTTTTGCATAGGGATAACCATTAATTTTTTCTTTAGGAATAATGCCTCAGAAGGTAATTCAAAGCCAGCACCACACAATACTCCTTCAGCCCCTGTCAAACTCTTTACAAAAGCATCATCCGTAATAGGTTGTACAAAAACATTATGATCTGCAAAAGCCTGATTACAATGCTTAGAGAATACTTCCCAACGAACCTCTTTAATCTTACTTAAATACTTAATGATCTTCTGGTCTGAATAGGAAGGTAAATAGACGGTATAATGCCCTTTATTTTCCGCAATACTGTTTCTTATTTTGGGTCGAATGACTGGAGTGAAGATTCCTTGATTATACGTCTCGAAATGAAAACCATACTGCCGTTGAGTCGGTGCATAATAGTTCAATACCGATTTCCCAAACCAACTATTTTTAGATGGAAGGGGAGCCCCTTCAGTCAATACTGCCGCCTGATGACTCAAGGAGACACAAGGCACATTTTTCAGATAAGCCGCCCAAGCTGACACTGGCTCAAAATCATTAATCACCAAATCATACTCCTCCACAGGGATCGACATCAGCTCCTTTCTGAAACGTACCGGCTTTAGTATTTGAGCAGTCTCCATTAAGTCCACTCCTCCTCGTTTCCCAAAAACAAAGCCCGCGCCCTTTACCCTATACTTTATCGGATAAGGCAAGGTAACCTCTGCTTGGGTTCCACTGATCAATACGTCCAGCTCACTATATTTTTGTAGTTCTGGAATAATAGCTCTTGCTCGGCTTATATGGCCGTTTCCGGTACCTTGAATAGCATACAGTATTTTCATTGACAGTTTTGCTAAAAGCTTTGTTCATGTTGTTTAATTGAGCTTCGCTCGTTCATACTGTTTAGTTGAGTTGGTTGTTTTTTGAAAGCTTCGCTCAATGAAACAGTATGAACAATCGCTCTATTAAAATCACAACAGCAAGATCTACTTTACACACTACTTTAATCGAAACCTGTGATTATGCTTGTATGAATAAAACCACTCTTGGGATTACCTTAGCATGAAGTCATGAAAATACTGAATAGCAAATAATTACAATATAGAGGCTAATTGCTCTCCCAAGCCACTTCCTATTGCCACACCCATTCCTCCTAGCCTCAAACCTATCACCTGACGATCGGATATACGCTGACATACGGGTTGCTTATTCTCTCCAAACGCCATAACCCCTGCCCATTGGTGCTCTATCTCAAATTCTTGATCAGGAAGAATAACTTGTTTCAGTTTTTCTTGTAAAACACCCATAATCAATGAAGTATTCTCCATCTGAGTTGTTGTTTCTCCTTGAATATCCAGGTTTCTTCCACCACCAAAAATGATGCGATTGCCATGATTTCTAAAGTAATAATACCCCTCGTCCATATGAAATACCCCTTTAAATGGAAGGGATGCTATGGGCTTGGTCACTAAAACTTGCCCCCTTCCTGGATATAAGTCGAGGGTCGGCAATAGTTTTTTGCTGAATGCATTCGTACAGATCGCTACCTGTTCTGCGGTAAAAACAATAGGCTCTTGGGAAAGGGTATTTTGAATCGTTACTGCAACCTTATCAGTACCTTCCTCTATATTAATCACTTCGCTCCCCGTAATGATTCGTACCCCTTTCTGCTGTACATACAACCAGAGCGCATCCATCATTTTTCCGGTATTGATCTGCCCTTCAAAAGGATTATAGACCATATGTTTAACTGTATCCTTCGCAAAACCAAAAGAAGCAATTTGCTCATCACACATCGAAAATACCTCTTGCCCAAAAAGGGGATATAATAGCTCATTCACTTCCTCTAAAGCTTCCAATGCCGGTTCCTCCTGCTCCGAAATCAATTCATACCCACCATTTCCCTCATACTCCAAAGCTTCTTTACCTAGACGTTGTTGCAGTAGTTGTAATCCATTCCAACGCTGCTTTACCAGATCCAGTGTACCTTCTTTTCCTATGGTTTTAATGTCATTCAACAGCTCCGTCAAACTACCAAAACAAGCAAAGCCTGCATTCTTGGTACTCGCTCCTGTAGGTAATATTCCCCTTTCCAGCACGGCTACGCTCGCCTCTGGATATTTCTCAATGATAGATGCCGCCGTAGACAACCCTACAATACCTCCTCCCACGACAATATGATCATAGTTCGTTAGTTGTATTTTTTCCCAATAGCTTAACACGATGAATATAATTTTGAAGTTTATTGATGACTACAATATCGAAAAAACTGTCTTGTCTCTGTAGATTAATTGCACTTTTCAAATAAATTCTTATTCTTTCAGGATATCAACAAGAGATTATAACTTTCCAACCAATATTTTTATATCTATGAAACGCTACCAGCAATTTCCTCTTTCATCTAGAAAGATATTTCTTCTTCTAACATTATTGTTTTGGGGACTAAGCGCATTTGTTGCACACCCTATCCACATTAGTGTCACGGATATGCGTTATAATAAAGAAAATAAAACACTAGAGTTGATTCATAAGGTATTTATTGATGACCTGGAAGCCGCTGTCGTTCAATCTGGAGGGCCAAATCTACGCCTAAACACACAGTATGAGCACGAAAACAGTGCGCAATGGGTCTATGATTATATCGAACAAAACTTCACTGTACTCGTCAATGGAGATCCCAAAAGCTCCACTTATATAGGGCATGAATTCGCCGATAATAGCATCTCCATCTATCGTGAAGTCGAAAAAGTAAAAAGAGTTCGTACTATTGATATAGAAGCAAATATCTTCACCAAGGTCTTCCCTGATCAGAAGAACATGGTGCACTTGGTCTTTGAAGATTTTAAGGAATCCAAGATGGGAACGACAGAGGAGCCTGCTGTTTCTTTTTTGATTAAATAAGGTCAGCAGTAGGGACGGGTGACCGTAGACAAACAACCCCTAAAAAATATTTAAACTAAGGGCGACCATAAAGGTCGCCCTTACCTTTTACCTATAACCTTTTACCTTTTACCTCTTTTTTCGTATTATAATATTATTAAATAACTAACAACACGTTGAGTTAATTAACCCACTGTCATGACCCTACAAAAAACCTATATCTGTATGGGGATAATTCTTGGCCTATGCCTTGGAATATCCTCCAATGCCTTGGCTACGCACATACGTGCTGGTGATCTAACCATCCGACGTTTGAACAATAATTCTCTGACCTACCGCATCACAGTAGTACTTTACCGAGATATTACGGGAGTACCTGCAGGCGATGGGTTGATTGACTTTGGAGATGGTACTGATAATGAACTAGTCTCTTCTCGCTCTCTTGGCCGTACCGAAGACCAACTTACCGAAATATTACTATATCAGGTAGACCATATCTTTGCATCAGCTGGAACCTATAAAATCTCTTACTTTGAGAAAAACCGGAATCCAACAGTAAGAAATATTGAAGCGCCTAGTGATACGCCTTTCTTTATTGAATCAGAATTCTTAATCAACCCAGCCTTGGGATTGAACTCTTCCCCTATTCTATTAATTCCTCCGGTATTGCAAGCCCGCATCGGACAAAAATACACGATCAATGCGGGAGCCTATGATGCTGAAGGCGATAGTCTATCCTACCGTTTAACGATCTGTAAGCAAGGACGTGACGTTCCTGTACAGAACTATCGCTTTCCGGATGACCCTAACGAAACTTGGACCAAAGAGAAGGAAGACTGTACCCAACCTGG
Source organism: Algivirga pacifica (assembly GCF_039543525.1). Classification (NCBI taxonomy): domain Bacteria; kingdom Pseudomonadati; phylum Bacteroidota; class Cytophagia; order Cytophagales; family Flammeovirgaceae; genus Algivirga; species Algivirga pacifica. Next base: position 19,757 of record NZ_BAABJX010000064.1, on the reverse strand, counting down.
AGAATTTTATATTGACCCTGCCACTGGAGACCTGGTATGGGATGCTCCGAATGAAGTAGGAGAATACAACGTGGCATTCTTCGTCGATGAATGGAGAGAGGGAATTCGTATCGGTTCTGTCAACCGAGATATGCAGATTATTGTCAAGGATGTACTCAACCTCCGCCCTATACTGACACTTCCTGATGACATCTGTATCGTTGCAGGAGAAACCTTAACGGGAACAATTCTGGCAGAAGACCAGATTGAAAGGATTTGTGCTACTGGAGACCGTATGCCTACACTGGACCTATTGACCCTGACCTTAATCAATAATATTCCATTTTCTACCCCTAGTAATGCTCCTAATTTTACCATTACAGGGCTGCAGCCTCCTGTAGGAAAAGAAGAAGGCATCTTCAGTTGGGCGACTACCTGTAATGATATCCGGGAACAACCTTATCAGTTTACTTTTCAGGTGGTCGATAATCCCCGACCAGAAAACCCTACCGAAAATGCCAAGATGCAACTAGGAGATATGAAAACCTGGAGCGTTCGGGTAGTTGGTCCCCCTCCACAAAATCTTACGGCTATTGCCAATGAAAGCAATAATACCATTTCCCTTAACTGGGATGATTACATTTGCGGCAATGTCAATAGTATTGAGATCTATCGAAAAGTTGGTTCTTTTGACTTACAAATGATGTGTGAAACAGGTGTACCTGATTATGCCGGGTACGAAAAAGTTGGAAGTGTAGAAGCCGGTGTCACTTCATTTGTCGATACTACGGTAGAAAAGGGAGCAAACTATTGTTACCGTATCTATGCTACCTTTGCCCTCCCGGAAGGAGGTGAAAGTATGGCCTCCAACGAAGCGTGTGCATTTTTGCCAGCTACTTTATATATGACCAATGTTAGTGTCACCAAGACGGATGAAACAGATGGTGAAATTGAAGTCAGTTGGATAACTCCTAGTGACGACACACTTCCTTCTCCGGTTACCTATAAGCTCTTCCGAGCAGAAGGGCTGTTTGGTAAGCAAAATGTACAGGAGATTTCTAAAACATTCACGGTGGCAGAAAACTCTTATGTAGACAAAGGACTAAACACCCTTCGTCAACGCTACCATTATTGGGTTGAAATTTATACAGGAGGAACTCTATTAGACTCTGCTCGAATCGCCTCACAAGTAAGTCTTGGTGCCAGCTCCAACCTAGATGAAATTCGCCTAGAATGGGAGGCTCATGTTCCTTGGAGCATTACGTCCATGGACTATCCCGAGCATGAAGTCTACCGAAAAGAACAAGGAGAAAGTGATGATCTGTTCACACTCATAGGTACGGCACAGGCCAGTCAATTTGGTCTACAGTATGTTGACAAAAGTACTGAGAGCAACCCTTTGATATTTGGTCAAAACTATACTTATAAGGTACTCACTAGGGGAACCTACGAATATGATCCCCTACCTGCTCCTTTAGAAAACTTTTCACAAGAGCTTACAACATCACTATTGGACACTATTCCTCCTTGCCCCCCTATACTTACACTAGCTAGAACTGCTTGTGAAAGTCTGGTTGCCAATGAAATTGACCCTAAGGACGATTGTATACAAAACTATAGTAATAACCTAACTTGGGAGGATGCAACAGATGCCGAATGTGAAAATGATATTATTGCCTATTATGTTTATTACAGCGAGCAAATTGCCGAGGAGAAAGCAGACTTTAATAGAATTGATACCGTATTAGTGAGAAACTATGAACATATCAATCTTCCGTCCTTGGCTGGATCTTATGCCGTTACTGCAGTGGATGAATCAGGAAATGAAAGTGCGCTGAGTAATATAGAGTCACAGGACAATGAGTGTACCTATTTTGAGCTTCCTACCGCCTTTACTCCCAATGAGGATGGTATTAATGACACCTTGATTCCTTTCCGATGTCCAAGGTTTGTGAAGAGTGTTACCTTTGAGGTCTTTAACCGATGGGGAGAAAGTGTCTTTAAAACAGACAGCAATATCAATATTGAATGGGATGGAAGAGACAAGAACGGAGAGCTCGTTTCCCCCGGTACCTATTACTATAATGCTGAGGTCATCTTCTATCGCCTCAATCCAGAAGATGCCTCCGAATCTTTTACAGGGTGGATTCAGGTAATACGATAAAATTAGTCTTGGCATAAAAGAACTAGGAGGGGCGACCACAAGGGTCGCCCTTACTTTTTACCTCTTACCTTTTACCTTCTTATACCCTATGTTGAGTTGAGTTTTATAAACATACACATAGCTATCTGTACACCGGCAATAAGCTATTGGTGCTCCCATACTTTTCATTTCATGGATTACTTTTTTGACGGTACTTGGAGACATCTGTAGCTTGTCAGCTATATTTACAGGAGGACCAGTCTCTTTTGAAACAATCACTCCATTAAGTGCTTCAATACGGGAAAGTTGCTTTACTAGTGGCATAGCAGGAATTTGACTTTAGTGATTCTGTTAGTATACTATTAACTATGTTGTGCTATGTCTAATAATTTGCAAGCCACCACAGAAATACAGCAGTACCTCTCTCCTATTTTCCGGAAAAACTTTATTTCATTAATTTAGTTTAAATTATACTTGATATATTACAAGGAAGAATAATAAACAGATGAAAACAGTTTTTCTTTATCATTGAGACACACATAATCTCAATACCTAGATAACTGTAACTATATAAACTGCTGACCAACGTAACCATGAGATATTTTTTGCTTCTTCTGATTGCCTTTTCTTTCAGTATTTCAACGGTACAAGCAACGCACATCCGAGCCGGTGACTTGACCATACGCCGTATTAGTGAAACCGGGCTTACATACGAGGTTATTGTAGTCCTCTACCTAGATGTTACAGGCATCTCTGCTCAAAAAGGCTTTATAAGTTTTGGATATGACAATGCTGAAGAGGAAGTAGACCCTATAAGTCTTGGGCTTACAGAAGATAAGGCCACTGAAGTTATCTTATACAAGACAACACATACCTTTCCTTCCAGCGGATCCTACAAGGTTTCTTATTTTGAAATGAATAGAAACCCTACCGTTACCAATATTGATACGCCCGGGCAAAATAGTTTTTATATAGAATCTGAATTTCTGATCAACCCTATCCTGGGGATGAACTCTTCTCCAACCCTATTAATTCCTCCTGTCTTACAAGCCCGTATTGGACAAAAATATACCATCAATGCAGGGGCCTATGATGCCCAAGGAGATAGTCTTTCTTATCGTCTTACCCTTTGCAAACAACAAAAAGACGTACCCGTAACAAACTATCGATTCCCTGACGATCCCAATGAAAATTGGACCAAAGAGCGAGAGGATTGCTCCATTCCTGGTGACTTTATGATTGATCCTAATACCGGCGATATCGTATGGGACGCTCCCAACGAGCCGGGGGAGTATAACGTTGCCTTCTATGTCGATGAATGGAGAGGTGGTGTTAGAATTGGCTCTGTCAACAGGGACATGCAGATCATCGTCAAAGACGTTCTCAACCTTCGTCCTAATCTAAGTATCCCTATGGATACCTGTATCGTTGCTGGAAATATTCTTCAAGCCCCTATCTCCGCTCAAGATATATCCGAACGAGTATGTGCCTCAGGAGATCGTGACCCATCCATTGACTCCGTATCTTTAAGTATGGTTGCCGGTCCAGTGATCAGTCCTCCGGGAAAGAATCCTGTGTTCAATCTATCTACAGCAGCCCTTCCTATAGGACAAGCCGAAGGCAGCGTACAATGGGAGACCAACTGCCTGGATATACGAGAAGAACCTTACCAATTCATTTTCCAAGCCTTAGATCACCCTGAACCAAACAGGCCAGAGCTAAATGCTTCCTTACAATTAGGGGATATGAAAACCTGGAAGGTAAAAGTATTAGGACCTGCTCCTCAAGGGATCACTGCAACCCCTGACCAAAGCAATAACTCCATTACACTAAACTGGGATAACTATACCTGTGACAGGGCAGAAACCATTCATATTTACCGACGAAGAGGTAGCTATAACTTTGAGCCAGTATGTGAAACAGGTGTACCTGATTTTACAGGATATGAGAAAATAGCGGAGGTAGATGCTACTGATACCAGCTATATGGATGAGAACCTAGATAGAGGAACCAACTACTGTTACCGTATTTATGTCACCTTTGGCGGACCACAAGGAGGTGAAAGCCTTGCTTCTGCTGAAGCTTGTGCCTTTATTCCTGATGTATTTTACATGACCCAAGTCTCTGTCATGGAAACCAGCAATACCAATGGAAGTATTCAAGTCTCCTGGACACAACCTGAGGCTTCTTTAGTCGAAAACCAAGTGGTAACCTATGAAGTATTCAGAGGGCTAAACGATAATCTACTGGATGGAGAGTCTATTCTACAAAACACTACAGATACTACTTTTATTGATTCAGGCCTTGATACCGAAAACCAAACTTACTACTACTGGGCTACAGTCTATGGTAATGGCACCCCATTAGATACGACACAAGCTGCCTCAACTGTTGGAGTTCAAGTCCAGCCATTAGAAAAAGAGATCAGCTTAAACTGGTTTTCAGATACCCCTTGGAGTATCAGTACCACTCGTTTCCCTATCCATTACATTTATCGTAAAGAGATTGGTAAGGATGATCAATTCCTATTAATTGACAGTGTAGACATCACTCAGAATGGACTTTGGTACCTTGATGAAGGCAGTGAAGACCATCCATTGGAAGATAAGGTCACCTATTGCTATAAAATCTTGACCCAAGGAAGTTATGATTTTGATGGGCTCCCTGAACCTCTACTCAATTATTCTCCGGAAATTTGCTCTACCTTATTGGATACTATTGCCCCTTGTCCTCCTGTCCTGAGTTTACTGCCTTATGAGTGTAAGGTTGATCAAGAAACCTACTTACCCACAGACGACTGTAAAGAGATCTTTAAAAACTCATTGACCTGGGAAGATAGTACAGGAGACTCTTGTGAGGAAGATATTCAAGGTTATAATATCTATTACTCTAGTCATAGGGCGGAAAGTAAAGATGATATGGAGAGGATTGCTTCCGTAGGGAAGGTTAATCGCTTTATTCATGACAATTTATCAGCAGTAGCCGGTAGTTATGCCATCACCGCAGTAGATGAACAGGGAAATGAAAGTGCTATTAGTAATATTGTAATGCAAGACAACCCTTGTACTTATTACGAGCTTCCAAACGCATTTACTCCTAATGGAGATGGTATTAATGATGTATTAATACCACTAAGGTGTCCATTATTTGCCAAGGCCGTAGTACTTACCGTTACCAACCGATGGGGAGAAGTAGTTTACGAGTATAGCGGAGACATCAATATTGAATGGGATGGAAAAGATGTAAACGGTACAGATCTTCCCTCAGCCACTTATTATTACCACATCAAGGTACATTACTATCGACTTGACCCGGGAGATGAAGAGGAGGATATTAAAGGATGGATACAATTGATGCGATAGTAGTTTATCGGTTATTGCTTATCGTTTTTAATCTCTAAGCAATAACCGATCCCCTCATTATACTCTTGCTACTATACTCTTGCTACTTTTTGTTTTCTCTGCTTACGATATCCTCTAACTGCTGCATACGTATAAATCAGCAAGCCACACCAGATCAATGTAAAAGAGATCGCATCAGTTTCTGTGAAATTCTCACCGAAGAAAAATACACCAATACTTAGCATTAGAGAAGGCGCAATGTACTGTAAAAACCCTACTGCTGATAATGGGATCTTTTTGGCCCCTTCAGCAAATAAAAATAGAGGTACAGAAGTTACAATACCCGATAGAAGTAACATGATATCTGTCGTTGCTCCCAATGTAAACAAGCCACTCTCTCCTTTAAAAGATAAGTATAGAATCGTTCCAAGAGCCAAAGGAGTTATCAGCATTGTCTCTCCCATCAAGCTTCCCATAGAATCCATGGCGTATTTCTTTTTGAACATCCCATAAAGTCCAAAACTAAGTGCTAAACAGACCGCAATCCAAGGTAATTGCCCATAAGCATAGGTCTGATAACCTACCCCCATTAATGCCAATACCAACGCGATCCATTTAAGTGGAGATAATCGCTCTTTGAAGAAAATCATTCCCAGAAAAACACTGACTAATGGATTAATAAAATACCCTAGTGAGACATCAACTGTATGTCCCGAGTTCACACCCCATATATAAATCCCCCAGTTAAAAGAAATCAATAAGGCCGTCACAATCATTATGCTCCGTTTTCCCTTATCCCTAAAAATCCTGAACGTTTCTTTTCCTTTACGGAGTAGGTTCCATCCTAGCAGAAAAATAAAAGACCATAGAATTCTATGGGAAAGAATCTCTATGGATGACACTTCTTGCAAGGCTTTCCAGTACAAGGGCAAAACACCCCACAATAGATAAGCCATGGACGCCTGTCCATAGCCATTTGTTTGTTTATTATCCACGTTTGTAATCGTAAGTTATAATTGAATTGGAAACAACATCATGAGCATCATTGCTCAACCACCCTTCTTTTATACAATAAGCGATCAAAAGCCCCTAATAAAAATATACTTCCGGCTCCCATCATCACCAATAATATATTCCAAGATGGCACGTGAAGTTGTATCGTTAAAGAGACCTGATCCTGCATTTGTTTCATCAATAATGTCACCATCCCGTCTTTGGATGGCTCCATAAAAAAGTAAGTCCCTATGATCAACACAAGCATACCACCCATAAACCAACGCATTACCCCTTTCAACGAAGCATTTTCCACCTTCTTTCGGGCCAGTGCTGATTCTCCTTGAATAGACGCCATAGTTCTTGCCGTAAATCCCTTAGGGGCTACAACCTTCTCCTCAAAATATTGTTCGCAAATATGATCGAAATCTTTTTCCTTCATAATCGTTGATGTTCAAGTTCGGTTTTTCAAACACTTTAAGGGTAATGGATAAAAGATTAATTGTTATTCTCTAAGGGCCTAGATCTCTTTATCCTTCCTCCTTTATCCATTTGGGAGTAATCCCTTTTTTCTATCAGAAAACTTAGTGTTTAGACCACTAGACTTCCTCTCCTTTCAAAATAATCATCAGGTGTCCTTGCAATTGTTTTCGAATACGGTGAATACGTACTTTTACGTTAGCCTTAGTCATTCCAGTGATTTCTGCCACTTCCTCTACCGATTTCTCCTGTAAATAAAATAGGGTAATCAACAAACGACTTTCTTCCTTTAAGCAGGATAGTGCCTCTTCCAAGAAACGTTTTCTTTCCTTTTTATCCAAAGTCGATAATGGAAGATCTTCCGACAAAGGATGTTGATATTCTTCTATGGTAGCGAGACTACTGGTCTCCAAAGCCCTTTTCTTTAAGAACGTCAATGCCGTATTATAAGTGATACGATAAATCCACGTTCCAAAAGAAGCATTATAATGAAACTTAGATAAGTTGCGATAGGCCTTTACGAAGCTATCCTGAGCTACTTCCTCTGCATCCTGTTGGTTTCCCAATAAACGAAAAGCCAAATTATACACCTTATCCTGATACCGATGTACAATATACTCGTAAGCAGAAGTATTTCCCTGCAGGACTTTCTCTATAACGATATCGTCTAGTTCATTTTTCATTCAACTTATCTATGGTCAGTTTTAAGCGCAATGTTTCAGTTATTGCTCATTAGACTATATATCAAAAATAACGGTTACACTCTTGCGATTAATTTTTCACATTTCTTCTCCCTTTTTCTCTTTTTTCAAAAAAAATCGCCCGTTGCTGTAACCGATCTCCTCTAGCCTAAGTCAAAGGGATAGATCTTCAAAATTCTATATTTCAAAAAAAGTTTAATTTATAAATTCTTAAACAGTATGTCTGAAGTTTTAGTAATCGCAATCATCTTTGGTACTCTTTTCGGAGTTACTTATATGGCCTTCACTACCCGTCATAAGGAACGAATGGCATTAATTGAGCAAGGGATCAACCCATTGGGAATAAAGCAAAAAGCACAGCCTCAGATCACCTATTGGTCTCTAAAAGTTGGTTGTTTCCTTATCGGTATTTCCTCTGGAATGTTGGTCAGTATGTTCCTTGACTTTATTGGCTTCAATATGTTCGTCGGAGAGGCTCCTCTTGGTTATTTTGCTATGATCATGTTAAATGGAGGTGCCAGTCTTATTGCTTACTACCGTATTGTGGCTAAGCGTCAAAAAGAAGCAGAAAAACTAATGGGAATGGATGATTTAGATCTTGATCTATAATCAATTCAGCCTACTTGTTCACTCTATTACAAAATTACAAAGTCCAAAAGTAGACACTGGTCTCAGACTCCCGTCTGAGACCTAAAGCGGTTTTGCACTACACTCATTATACATAGAAAGGAAGCGACCACTGGAGCACCTATTATATTCCCCCGTGGACCCTCGCCATGAGGCGAGGGCCTACCTTCTTGCGTTCTACTTGTCTCTATCATCGGGACGACCACAAGGGACGCCCTTTCTTCTTGCGTTCTACTTCTCCCTATTGTCGGGGCGACCACAAGGGATGCCCTTCCTTCTTCCTTCCAAATTAATCCCCGAAATAGACAAGAATGTTCTTTTTTGATTGAAAACGTAGAATAACAGCAGGCTTTTTCACCCACATTAACAACACACCTCTATGATTTTCAGTATATTACAATTAATCACAGTTCCATTGTGATTCTTTCAACCAAGTAAATAATATCATATTGCTTCCTTCCGTCAATTTCCCAATTGACAATTTTCATACTCCTATTTAACTTCTTACATCTCTTTTTTAGGGTGGCTCAACAAGAGTCACCCCCTTCCTTTTATAGGTAGCTAGTGGACTGAACGCTAAGTTTCCTTATACAAAAAAGGTATCTGCTCTAAGAGTTCAGTGTAGCCTGCGAGGTACGAGTAAGGCGAAACGCTCTTAGAGCTAAATAGCAGTGAACTATCAGGTTATTTAACGTTTAGTCCACTAGTGATTGAACTAAGAGCTTGTTTGGAATACGTCTTCTAACAGGCAATAAGAGTACTACTTGCAAATGGATAAAGGAGGAAGGATAAAGGAATAGGGGCCTCTGAATAGTAATCATTCTTCATTCTTCATCCTTTATTCAATAGCAGTATGACAGCATTGATCGCAGCTCATTACAAGGTCCATGTATAATGTTTTTGATCTGCCCCCATCTCATTAAAAAATAAGATCCCTATCTGAAATAGATCAATAGATACCTTCACGGATGGATGGCCTCTCACTTCAGACCATGCCTGTTCCATTTCCTTGGACCAATGAATATCATCAAAGATAAAGACAGATTGCTTATGACTTTTTTCCAGACATTGATTAAAGTAGGTCATTGTCGGTTCATAGCGATGGTTCGCATCAAAAAAGACCATATCCACTCCTTCCACTGTTTCCAGTACTTCCAACAAAGTCTGATCAATATTTCCGCTTACGGTTTGTATCTGTAGCCGCTGTTGATCAAACTGCTGTTGTGCAAGCTTACTGAGCGTAGGATCCCCTTCCAAAGTAATCACTTTCGAATTTCTAGAAGCCATTCCCAAGTACAAGCTGCTCACTCCAAGGCAAGTTCCCAGTTCCATAATTGTTTTAGGTTGCAGATGGTTTACCAACCGAAAAAGAAAAGCTCCTACCTTGGCTTTGCTTGTAGAAGATGCGGCAACTCCTGCCACCGTACGCTCCTTTCCTTTGTGTTTCAAGCTTCCAGCACCATAATCTTGCAGCTTAACCCTCGTCTTATCTTTACGTAAAACCTTACGGTACTGCTCAATCGCTTCAAAAGCATAATATGTTTTTGAGCTCTTGATCAGTTCCTCATAAAAATACTGTAAGTCACCTCTTTTGGGAGGAGAAGACAGCCTGATGCGGTGCTTGCCCCAGGCCAATACGGGATATAGTCTGTTCATTCCTTTCATCATTCAGATTATTTAACGGCAATCTCCCTCAAATATTTAACTATTCGACTATCTAATTGGATCGAAAACCTTATCTTTGTCCCCTGAATTTTATTTGTCAATAATAGAGATTATAAGTTAGTATATATAATGGGACTGAAATGTGGCATTGTTGGTTTGCCTAACGTAGGTAAATCAACGCTCTTCAATGCGCTTACCAGCGCCAATAATGCAGAATCAGCAAACTTTCCTTTCTGTACCATCGAACCTAACGTTGGGGTAGTAACGGTACCAGACCACCGTTTGGACGAACTTTCTGCGATCGTTAATCCACAGAAGGTATTACCTACCGTAATTGAGTTTGTAGATATTGCCGGACTGGTAAAAGGAGCCAGCAAGGGAGAAGGACTAGGAAACCAATTCCTGGCCAATATTCGTGAAGTAGATGCCATCATTCATGTGGTTCGATGTTTCAATGACGACAATATTGTTCACGTTGCTGGAAAAGTAGATCCAGAAGAGGATAAGAACGTTATTGACACGGAACTTCAATTGAAAGACCTGGAATCCGTAGAAAAGAAACTAGCCAAAGTGGCTAAAATGGCTAAAACTGGTAATGCCGATGCTAAAAAAGAAGCGGCAGCACTAGAAAAGTTCAAAGGCCATTTGGAGAACGGAGAGAATGCCCGCAGCCTTGATGCTACAGAAGACGAGTGGGAAGCTGTACAAGACTTACAGCTACTAACGTCTAAGCCTGTAATCTACCTGGCTAACGTTGAAGAAGAAAATGTCAACAACGGTAACGAGCATACAGCAGAGCTGCAGAAGATTGCTGACAAGGAAAATGCTCAGGTAATTATGGTTTGTGCTGCGATCGAAGAGCAAATTGCTCAGCTGGACGACGAAGAGGAAAAAGAAATGTTCCTTGGAGAGTATGGACTGGAGGAATCTGGTCTACACAAGTTGATCCGTGCATCCTATGATCTACTCAACCTGATCACTTACTTCACTGCAGGAGAGAAAGAAGTAAGAGCGTGGACCATCCACAGAGGGTGGAAAGCCCCTCAAGCAGCCGGTGTGATTCACACGGACTTTGAAAAAGGATTTATCCGTGCAGAAGTAACAGGTTATGAGGACTATGTCGCTTACAAAGGTGAGACAGGAGCCAAAGAAGCTGGTAAGCTTCGCGTAGAAGGTAAAGAATACATCGTAAAAGATGGGGATGTAATGCATTTCCGCTTTAACGTATAAGACCAATATAATCCTTAAAGCCCACAACTTGTTTTGTGGGCTTTTTTGTGCACACTAACGAGCATAACAGTAGCATGATGCTTTTTTATCTATTTTGCATTGTCATCCTTATACAATTGGGCTATATCTTAATCGGTTATAGTAAAGTCCTTTTTTTTAAAGCACCTTCCAGTATCACTCCTTCCACAGAGGGCATCTCTGTCATTATTGCCGCTAAAGATGAATACTCCCGCCTGAAAGTATTGATTCCAACTTTACTACAACAATCTTATCCAAATTTTGAGATTATCGTGATACTAGACCGCTGTCAGGATGACTCTGAAAAATACCTAAAGGGTATAAACGATCAGCGCCTTCATATTATCAAGCAGGATATTGTTGAAAAGGGATGTTCTCCTAAAAAAAGTGCCCTGACCAAAGGAATACAAGCTGCTCGCCACGAACGACTCCTATTTACTGATGCAGACTGCCTTCCAATGTCCAAAGATTGGATACAACAGATGGTACAGCCCTATCAAGTCGGTATGAAAAATGAAATTGTTTTAGGGGTAAGCTTATACCAGACTGGAAGTGGGTTACTACAAAAATTCATTCAGTTTGAAACCTTACACACGGCTACACAGTATTTATCTATGGCACTTTGGGGTATTCCCTTTATGGGGGTAGGTAGGAATCTATCTTATAGAAAAAGTACTTTTTTAAAACATGGAGGGTTTGGGAATCAAATGAATATTCTGAGTGGTGATGATGACCTTATGATCAACAAAATGGCTCATAGCAGTAATACAAGCATCTGCATACACCAAGCAGGACAGACCTACTCTTTTCCGGAGACTACCTGGAGAAGTTGGTACCGACAAAAAAAGCGGCATTTATCCGTAGGCAAATTTTATAGTTTACGAAATAAGATTCTTTTAGGTTTCAATAGTACTTCACAAATTTCGGTTTATTTTCTATATTTGATCCTATTAGCCCTGGACATACAGGTTGTGGCTGCCTCTCTCCTCTTTTGGAGTAGAATAGGTGGACTCACGCTTGTACTCTACCAATCTGCCCGAAGGCTCCATAGTCCCTTATCGTGGTGGTTGGTACCATTGATGGACTTACTGCACGTCATTTACCAACTCGTCATAGGGATGGTTGCTACGCTATCAAAACAAAAGACATGGAATTAAATAAAAATTTTTCTGAAAAAGCATTAGAAGACTTTCGGCTAATTGACCTAGCCATTGAAGGGGATCAACAAGCTTATGCACAACTACTGAACCGCTACAGAAAATCCGTATACCATACGATTTTAAAGATGGTTCGAAATGTAGATGATGCTGAAGACCTTACCATAGAGGCATTTGCCAAAGCATTTAAGAACCTGTCCAAGTTCAAAAAAGACTATACCTTTAGTACCTGGCTTTTTCGTATTGCCTCCAACAATGCCATCGATTTTATCCGAAAAAAGAAATTGGATACCATGAGTATTGATGTGAGCATTACGAATAAAGATGGAGATAGTATGAACATCGATATTCGAGACGAAAGCCTGAACCCTCAGGAAAGTGCCATCAAGAGTCAACGTATCGAAGTTATCCGCATGTTTGTAGGGCAACTAACACCAAAGTATCAACGACTGGTAAAACTACGTTACTTTGATGAGCTTTCTTACGATGAGATCGCCAAGGAACTGGATGCTCCTTTAGGAACCGTAAAAGCACAACTACACCGTGCGAGAGAGCTTCTTTATGACTTAGTCAAGGACAGTAAGAACGTCTTTTAAAGAAGCCGTCTTCTAGCTGATCCGTAAAAGTATTATTCTAATGGAGGAAGGATTGTGAACCTTATACCAAGGTCTTCATCCTTCCTCCTTCTTTTTATGGTTACTTTTCAAGTGAATTACAAGACAGCTCCTTCTTTGTTTATGAATTTTCAGGGAATAATGATAACTTGCCATGATTGAATCATATGAGGAGTAAAGTATGTTCTATTAATGTTTTTAACGGAGAAATACTACTTCGTCAAGCATTATAGAACAAGCGTAAATATCAACCATGGAAGTCATACTGAAATACTTTCCCGACCTATCGGAAAAACAAATACAACAATTTAGCCAGCTGCAAGCACTCTATACAGAGTGGAATGAAAAAGTCAACGTTGTCTCTCGTAAAGATATCGAAAACTTATATGTAAGACACGTATTGCATTCCTTGAGTATTGCTAAATTATTTCCTTTTAAGGATGGTAATAAAATTTTGGACGTAGGTACTGGAGGAGGATTTCCAGGCATTCCATTAGCGATTCTTTATCCTAACTGTCAATTTCATCTTGTAGACTCTATCGCCAAGAAAATCAAAGTAGTCAATGGTGTAGCCGAAGCACTAGGGCTGGAGAACGTAAAGGGAGAACAAATCCGCGCTGAAAAAATCAAAAGCAAATATGATATCGTTGTCAGTCGTGCAGTTACACGTATCGTAGAACTACACCGATGGATACACAACAAAATCGACCAAGACCGACAACTCAATACCTTTGACAATGGGCTTATCTGTTTAAAAGGAGGAGACCTGAAGGAAGAGTTTTCAACTTTCAAACACAGCTATCAATTTCATGATATCAAAGACCTGTTTGAAGAAGATTTTTTTGATACTAAGAAAGTCGTATACGTTCCCATTTATTAAGTATTAGTAAAAGAACGCTGACATCATCATCCAAAACAACAAACAAAACAACAACCAAACTGTTATTTTTTCATGACGGTATCGATCAAAGAAATACAGCAGCCTATCTCGGAAGAGATGGGCATCTTTGAGGGAAAGTTTCGATCTTATATGAAAACACGGGTTCGCCTGTTGAATAATATATTGAACTACACCCTCAAGCGCAAAGGGAAACAGATGCGCCCTATCTTAGTATTTCTTTCCGCAGGACTCCACGGGGAGATTTCGGAAGCATCTTATCGGGGAGCCGCGTTGATTGAGTTATTGCACACCGCTACACTCGTGCACGATGATGTCGTAGACGATTCCAATTATCGTAGAGGATTCTTTTCAATCAATGCCTTATGGAAAAATAAAATTGCCGTTCTGATCGGAGACTACCTATTATCTAGAGGCCTACTTCTTTCTATTGACCACGAGGACTTTCACCTACTCAAGATTGTTTCTAATGCGGTGAAGGAAATGAGTGAAGGAGAATTACTACAGATCGAGAAAGCCCGTCGCCTGGATATCACAGAGGATGTTTACTTTGAGATCATACGTCAGAAAACTGCGACTCTTATTTCTGCTTGTTGTGCCGTGGGCGCTGCTTCTGCTGGAGCAACAAAAGAAGTAGTGGATAAGATGCACGAAATGGGTAATAAGATTGGTATTGCCTTTCAGATCAAGGATGATCTTTTTGACTATGGAACGGATGAGGTTGGAAAACCTTTGGGGATTGATATCAAAGAAAAGAAAATGACCCTACCGCTTATCTATGCACTAGAGAACACTTCCTGGCTTAAGCGCAAAGAAATTATCCTAAAGATTCGTTTACAAAGCAATAACCCAAAGGTTGTTCAGGAAATCATTGAGTTTGTCAGAGACTCCGGAGGACTAGAGTATGCCACAGATGTGATGAATCAATACATTAAGGAGGCTAACGATATCTTATTGTCCTTCCCTGAATCTTCATATAGAGAGTCTATTCAGCAGTTTATTGCTTTTGTCACTCAACGTAAAAAATAAAGTTGTTGAATCGTTGAATTTTACCTTCGGTAAGTTGAATTGAGCTTCGCTCGTTGATTCGAGTTGAAGTGTTGATTGAAATATACACTGATACTCACACAACATATCAACTCGAATCAACGAGCGAAGCTCAATTCAACGATTCAACCATTCAACAAAGAGTTTAAGGCTTCGCCTGCTCCGCAAAGTATGTATCAATCGTAGAGACCGCCACGTAATGATAGTTCGGACGTGCCTTTTGATAAATCTTCTGCCCTAGTGCTCTTGTCCCTTCTTGCTGTGCCATCGCTTTGTAAATAGGTGCTATAAACTTTCTTCTACCTACTTTCATCAGAAACTTCTCCAAGGTAGGGTATGCCGGAGTATACTCACTCTTTACAACATGCATCAACCACTGGAACCGGATTTCGTTATTTCCTGTTTGACTAAACTTAAAAGCTTTGTCCAAATCTTTCATTTGCTTCTTGGATAAAGCGTCTGGTAAAGCAGAAAGGAAATACTCCCACTCCTGAAAATACTTCCAGTCACTCGTCTGCAAGTCTGAGGCTGATGTTCCTTCGATAAATTTACCTACTTCTTCTTTCACCTGATCATAGCGAAAAGAGGTCACCTCTGGACAGTTATCCGGCAATCCATTACGATAAACCCACATATCTGGTTTAATCGTCTCTTTGGCACCGTCAACCTTACTTAATAAGTTTTCATCCAGGTAAGTCAAAAACTCTTCTGTTGTAATTGTCTGGAAAGCATGCTCGGAAAAGTACTTACTCAAGAAAGCATCCCATTTCGTACGTCCCACCGTATTTTCACAAAGCTTCAGGAAATAGAATCCTTTATCATAAGCAATGGAGTTCATCCCGTCATCCGGATCTCTTCCTTCCAGGTTTAGTTTCAACTTGGTATCCTCTCCATACTCCATACCTTCCAACTCAGCCAATAAATCTCTCTTACTGATCAAGGCTAACATATCTGAGAAATCCTTTCCATATACTTCTTCCATAATACGAAGCTCAAAGTATACAGTAAATCCTTCGTTTAGCCAGAAATCATTCCATGTAGCATTGGTTACTAAGTTTCCAGACCAGGAGTGTGCTAGCTCATGGGCAATCAATGAAGTCAACGAACGGTCTCCTGCAATAATCGTAGGAGTCGCAAACGTCAACATAGGGTTTTCCATTCCTCCAAAAGGAAAACTAGGCGGTAAGAACAGTACGTCATAACGCTCCCACTGATAGGCACCGTAAAGCTTCTCTGCTGCTAACATCATCTGGTCCATCTCTCCTAACTCATAGGCAGCCTCCTTCATCATCGATGGCTCCGCATACACCCCAATATTTTTACCTAAAGGCTGGAAAGTCACATCTCCTACAGCCAATGCCAATAAGTAAGCTGGGATTGGCTTTTTCTGTACAAATGTATACGTTCCCGAATCATTTTTTATCTGAGGGTTTTCTGCACTCATTAATGCTACTAGCCCTTCCGGTACTTCCACTTTGGCATCATAGGTAAAACGTACCCCTGGACTATCTTGAATAGGTACCCAAGAACGTGCTAAAATGGCCTGTGACTGTGTAAACAAGAAAGGGTTCTTTTTACCTGCTGTTTGCTGAGGAGACAACCACTGTATAGCAGGAGCCTCAGGAGATGTTTCATAATACACCCATACCTCTTTCGTACCTTCTTTTAAGTCAATCTCCAATGGACTACCCAAAAAAGGAACCGCTTCATGCAAGGTATACGTAAGCTTTTCTTGACCATCCGTCACCTCCTGAATTGTCAGCAAACGTGTGTCTAGCATCAACTTGTTTCCTTTTTTTCTATCTACAAGAAGCTTAGCGACTCCTTTCAGCTTTTGCTCCTCAAAATCAACCTTAAGCTCCAATGATAAGTGGGAAACTACTGTCGATTCAGGCTCAGAAAAGCTATGTATATCTTTCGTAAAATCTACCGTATCCTTGGACTCCTGGCTTTTATTTTGTCCCGAAGTGGAACAAGCTGTCAACAAAACCCCTCCCCATAGGAATAGGCAATTCAACATTTTTCTCATATTAGTTCAGCTTTTTATGCAATAATAATTGTAAAATGGTAACTTATTATTAAATTATTAACAGAAGGTTAAAATAAACCTTTATTATCTCCGCACAAAGTTATTGGTAGATCTCTATTTCACCCAATACTTTTACTGTACATAAGACACTTAATAGTGCTTCTACTTTTATTTATCAATTACTAACTATTTCCCTGCCCAAGGGAATCTTTTTAACCAAACAGACTAATGAATCGTTCTCTGCTAATTTTACTATTGCTTTGCTTTGGGGGCTATAGCATTTCACTTAATGCCAACCCTTTCAAAATTACCTCTACCACAGATCCTTTACCACCCAATAAGGAGACTTCTTCTTCCCTACACAACTTACATCTCTCCAGTAGTCGTTGGTTCAACCAAGTCAAGCGTTATCACTCTCTTGAGATGGGTATAGGCACTTTATGGATAGGAGAGTCTTTCAGTAAAGCAATGCCGTCGTTATCGCTATCTCTCAAGCATCAGAAGCGCCTTACCCCTAGACTTTCCTGGAGTAATAGCGTCAACACTGCCGTTTGGAATGGCCGTACCCAAGGCACTATAGAACATACGTCCGTTATGACTCTTGAATCAGGTATCCTATACGATTTCAAGAAAAACACAGGGGTCTATTACCACCGAAAAAGCGGCTTTCTTCCTTACCTGGGTGCTCAGTTAGGAGTTGCTTATGTAAACCAGCAAAACAACACCACAACTTCCTCCCCAAAAATGTTATTCCAGGTTCCCATCACTTTAGGTGGCCGATATCGTATCAGTACCAAAGGGGATCTATTTGTTGAAAGCGTTTTTCGGGCAGATCTTCGTCCAGATGTATTATCAGGTACCCCTGAACAACCTAGCTATACCCCTACAAAAAAACCTATTCATATGCTGAACATACAAATAGGTTATCGCTATATATTCCGAGGAAAATTGCGCACTCCAATGTACTTGAGATAAGTCACATATACTCGGCGCATTTTCTCTTTATTGCATCTTATTTCTCCACCTTTTCACCAAAGTTCTTATAAAGCATGGATTCTACAGGTTTCATGGTTGGCTGATTGTATTTCGCTGATTGCTTAATATTATAGTAATTCTTAATACTACCATCAATCGTGAAATAAATCAACTGCCCTATCGGCATACCGGCGTATACCCTTACCGGCTGTACCACTGAAATCTCTAGTGTCCATGTATTACAAAAACCCACATCTCCTTTCCCTGCTGTGGCATGAATATCGATACCCAAACGTCCTACACTTGACTTCCCCTCCAAGAAAGGAACATGAGCCAAGGTTTCTGTATACTCTTTTGTTACTCCCAAATAAAGTTTATTAGGATACAATACATACCCATCATCTGGAATCTCAAAAGTATCGACCGGATTATGTCTTCTGGCATCCAATACTTCATCCTGATACACAGCAAGGTACTTTCCTAAATGTACATCATAGGAATTGGTTCCTAGACATTCAGGATCAAAAGGCTCTATCAAGATATTGCCCAACTCTATTTGCTCTAGTATCTGTGTATCTGTAAGAATCATAGTTGCTGAAAAATTTATCGCAACCGCAAAGATACTATTTTTCCTACAAAAAATTATAGGTTCTGTCGTTTATATATCAGACGTTTATCATTTCCAACTGTACGTTCATCTACCAAATAGCCTCCCTTAAATATTGGAGCAGGTATCCCACTACCAAAATGTTGGTCACCACGGAAAATCCTCATCTCATCCCATAGTTCCTCGGCAATAAAGGTATTCAATACTACGGCTCCTCCTTCCACGATAATGGATTGTATTTTTCGTTCATACAAATCCCTTAGTACTTCCTGCAACCAGTTTTCAGAAGGTATTTTCACATAGGTTACCTTTCCTTCCTCTACCGACTTCTTAAAGTTATAGCATATGGTCTGAATAGACTGATCAAATAACGCTAGTTCTTTAGGGGCCAACCTCAGGTTGCGGTCCAGCACAATACGAATGGGACTACTTCCGGTCCAATCTCTCACATCCAAACGTGGATTATCATAATGAGCCGTATTGGTTCCTACCAATATACCATCTTCCTCACTTCTCCACTTGTGCACTTGCTTTCGGGACAATGGGTTACTGATCCACTTGGAGTCATAGTTTTTACGAGCTATAAAACCATCCTTAGTCTGTGCCCATTTCATAATAACATAAGGGCGTTTCTCTCTCATGAAAGTAAAAAATCGAGCATTCACAGCTTCTCCTTCCTCCTGTAACAGACCTGTTTCAACCTCTATACCATTCTCTTTCAATCGATCAATCCCTCTTCCAGCGACTAACGGATTAGGATCCAGATTACAAACGTATACTTTCTTGAGTTGATGCTTTACAATCAGGTCAGCACAAGGAGGGGTCTTCCCATGATGACTACAAGGTTCCAAGGTCACATACATCTCGGCCTTTTTCAGTAAAGTCTTATCCTCCACACTATTCACCGCATTCACCTCTGCATGCGGACCACCATATACCTGATGGTATCCCTCTCCAATGATTTTATTTTGATAAACAATCACACACCCTACCATAGGGTTAGGACTTACTTTTCCCCTGCCTAATCGGGCCAGTTCCAACGCCCTGGCCATATATAGTTCTTTGTTACTCATATTGCTCTATTACGATCTTTCCGCAATATACGCAATTAATATTGGTAGGAGGATGATGAGAGGTATTTCGAGGAGGAAGGAAGAAGGAGGAATTTAAACTCCTTCATACCTATTACCTTTTAATGCGAATCAAGGGTAGAAATTCAGTCTAAATAAAAAAGAAAGCCATAAAGGTCTTAT
>NZ_BAABJX010000063.1:0-36261 GCF_039543525.1 Algivirga pacifica | reverse complement strand
ACTACCATCCCCCACAGTGGACTTGCACCACCTAGCCAAATACCATGCACGGCACACTAAAAAAAAGGAAAGCCACAAGGACTTTCCTTTCTGTAGATTATCTATTAGACAATCAAAGAGATTACTCAGCAATTTCTTCTGCTGGAGAGTTATCAATCACAACTTGGCCTCTGTAGTACATTTTACCTTCAGACCAGTAAGCGTTGTGCTTCACGTGAGTTTCTCCAGTAGTAGGACATGTTGTCAATTGAGGAGTGCTCAATTTCAAGTGAGTTCTTCTTTTGTCTCTTCTGGTTCTCGAAATCTTTCGTTTAGGATGCGCCATTTTTACTTCCTTTAAATTGTATTGCTATTTAAGTTTTTTCAAATCCTGCCAACGAGGGTCGATGTCGTCATTATCGTCATCATCTCCTTCGTCGTTGTCGTCACTGTCATCTTCTTTCTCTCCCTCATAGATAATTTCTATGGCATAATCCTCATCCAGTAATTCATCTTCATCCCATTCATCTCTGTAGTCAGGGTGAATTCGTTTTGCCGGTAAAGATAAGACGATAAAGTCATACAGTGCCTGAGCCAAATCTATTTGGAGTTCATTTTCAGGGATAACAAAAAGATTGTCATCTAGTTCCTCAAAGGCTTCTCCAAATTTGTAGTAAAGCGTATCATCTACCTCAAAAGGCTCGTCAAACGCTTCTAAACTACGATCACAAAGAAGAGTAACTTTTCCATCAATATGAATATCTACCTGCAGGGATGTTTCTGTCTTGGTTACGGTAAGCATAACCTTGGCTTTGACATCCTCCATAACATCGGATTGGAAATATTCCAGTAGCGCTTTATCTACTTGCATTTCAAACTGATGCTGTCCATTTTTCAGATTATAGATATCTATACTGTATGGAGATTGTTCTTTTCTCATGATTCTCAGATTTAGGCTTGCAAATTTACTAAATAAAATTGCATTGAAAAACTTATCCCAAGAAAAAATTGGACTAATCTGTAAATCATTAATACGCTTGACCTTATAAAGAGCGAATATCTCCAAAAATATGCCCACTTACCATCTTAGGGACAAAACAAGTTGATTTTGGCAACATGCGCTCCCCTTTTTTAGTAGCGTTCATTAACTCCTCCGCAGTCACACCATTATTCAGTAAAATATAGTCTGTCTTAAACGCATTGAGCTCATCCAAGCAATCTATCAAATCATTTTGATAAGCGATCAGTCTACTTTGCACCTGAGCTTGTCCACTAATCCCAAACACCTTTTCGATCAAGTAATAATGTAGTACCGTTGTCGCAATATCTTTAACCGACTCATCCATCACCCAAGGGATATGCTTAGATAACCCTGCCTTAAGCGTCAACGAAAGAGCATAATTGCGATGGATCAACCCAAAGCCATAACGTCCTTTCAGTTGCTTTACTACCTCCTCAGGAGAGGCACATACCTCACAATGGAAATACGGTTGCAAAGCGGAGATCATTCGGTCCAGAGAAAAATCTCTAACATTTTTCAGCAAGCGATGTGTTGGTAGAATACTCATGTCGTTATGTGTTATGTTGGTCAAATAAATCAAATGATAGGAAGCACTCTTATCCCTATGATACAACACCTGACTACTTCTATAGCGATGATGTCCATCAGCCAGATAGGCAGGAACAGCCCCCAGTACTTCTTGAAACAAGGCAATCTTTTTGGGATCAGTAATTTTACCGATACGGTAAGTGGTACCCTGAAACTCATGTGAAACAATGCAATGAACATGTAAAGCTTCTTCCATCAACTCTTCCAGCAAGGTTGTTTCTAGCGTATAAAATCCATGTGTAGGACTACTTTGTATACCCGTAGTGTCTAAAAGACGAACTCTTTGCTCCAATTGCTCAAGAATAACTTCCTCATGAAGCAGCAATTGTTTGTCATCTTCCATAGAAATCATTCCTATGACTCCTCTCTGTAGAGACCTCCCCTGTCCACTGCTATCTGGAGTAGATTGCTCGTATATATACAAGGCTGCTTTCTCATCCCGAATTACCACCTTTTCGTTCAAGGCTTTTTGCCACCATTTCATAGCTGATAAGCTTTTACCTCCCTCATCGGGGTACATTAGATGACTGCTGCTATGTTGATGCTCAAACCTATTAATCACTTGTGGAGCATTTTCTAAAGGCATAATAACTGCAGAGAGATTAATATCAGTATGGTAACGGTACGCTCGGAATGGAAGTAATAAGGGCATATAGACTATAGCAATAGGTTTGCTAAGAATATACTATTTTAAAAAAGAGTGTTGAATAAAAGTTTAAGTAAGATTACCCACTGATATACACGTCTTTTTTTTAATGGTCTTTTATTCTTATCGCCTTCTCCCTTCCTTTTTGCATTGTTTTGTCACAAAAGCTATTGTGCATTCCCAATAATCAAGGCATATTTGCACTCCCTGAATATATGTATTATAAAAAGGGGAATTGATCATTTTAAACGACAAAGCATCAAGAATACCCGAAAACAGGGAAGTGCTTTTCATAGAAAACATGGAATAAAAATATTATGAGAGTCTTTTTTCATCCAGAGGTACAGCCGGACCATACAACATGTACCCTTCCAGCAGAAGACAGTAAGCATGCCGTAAAAGTATTGCGAATGCAAACAGGTGATGTACTTCAGCTGCGGGACGGAAAAGGAGGCGTATATGATTGCCAAATCAAGGAGGCTAATCCCAAAAAATGCGTTTTAGCGATTGATCGTTATGAGTATTTTGATCGAACCTCAGAAGGTCGTATACATATTGCTATGGCACCAACAAAAAATATGGATCGAACAGAGTTTTTTGTAGAGAAAGCCGTAGAGATCGGAGTAGATGCAATCAGCTTTATGCTAACCCATCATTCTGAGCGTAAAGTGGTCAAGACGGATCGCGTACAGCGAATAGCCGTTTCGGGCATGAAACAATCCCGTAAGCTTCACTTACCCAATATTGGAGAACTGACGCCCTTCGAGGAATTCGTCAGCAATGTAGAGGCTGATGAAAAGTTTATTGCCTATGTACCGGAGAATCCCGACCATCACCTTTTCAAGGTAGCATCTCCGAATAAGAATTACTGCGTCCTTATTGGGCCGGAAGGAGGCTTTACAGAAGAAGAGGTCGCTTTTGCCAAGCAGCATGGGTTTAAAGCGGTTAGTCTAGGGAAAAGTAGATTAAGGGCAGAAACAGCGGCGTTGGCAGCTTGCCATACGCTTAATCTATTGCAGATAAGGGATTAGGTGCTAACTTAAGAAAACACTACATATAGAAAGAGAAGTACAAACCCGCTTCAGGTCTTAGGGAGGACCCTAAGACCAGTTTATTGGTTGGTATGTAGAAGTGTAGGGTCGTACGACAGCATTTTTTTAAGGAGGATTTGCTGAAAGCATTTTTTTTCACCAGCTTAAAAAAAGAATACTTTATCTTTTCCTGATAGAAGAGCAAATGTATTTACATCTAAAGACATAGCTAATCTTAAGAGTTTAAACAATAGCGCTAAAATACGACCATGTGGAAAAAAACTTATTTACTGACCTTTCTACTATTTATAGGAGGAACCTCTTTACTCCAAGCACAATATTCTTTTAAAATTGCGAAGCTAAAATATAATGGAGGAGGTGACTGGTATGCGAACAAAACTGCCCTGCCTAATCTGATCGATTACTGCAATAACCAGCTGGGTATGAATGTTAATCCAGAGGATGAAGTAGTAGAAGTCGGCAGTGGGGAAATTTTCACCTACCCTTATGTCTACATGACAGGACATGGAAATGTTGTCTTCTCAGATGATGAAGCAGAGAATCTGCGCAACTATCTTATTTCCGGAGGATTCCTTCATATTGATGACAACTATGGTTTAGACAAGTTTGTCCGTCTAGAAATGAAAAAAGTATTTCCTAATCTTGAGTTTGTAGAGCTGCCTTTCACACACCCTATATACCATCAAAAATTCGATTTCACCAATGGACTTCCAAAGATTCACGAACATGACGGGAAACGTCCCCAAGGGCTAGGAATCATTTACGAAGGTCGCCTCGTTTGTTTCTATAGCTATGAGTGTGATCTGGGAAATGGATGGGAAGATCAGGAGATCCATAATGATCCTGAGGAAGTAAGAATTAATGCTTTGAGGATGGGAGCCAATATTATGGCTTTTGCATGTTTGAGTTATTAAAGTAAGGGCGACCCACTAGGGTCGCCCTCAATGCTTTTCACTTAAGTTGAAAGTAAAAAGGTAGAAACTGGTCTTAGGCTCCACCACGTCATGTAATGATAAGACCTGAAGCGGGTTTACACTACTCTTGATATATGCACTATTTCCTTAAGTTGACGACATTGTGGAAGCCCTCACTTTATTACCCTAAGCTTCCCCACGCTTTGGTGGTATCATAATAAAGCTCTCCTTTTTCTATCGTTAGAGGTGAATCAATATTATTGTGATACAATTGTCCCGTTCCCAATCCCTGAGGCATCGTCACCGGATACTGTGCCGTAAACTGACTAATGGCATTCAAGCCTACATTAGCCTCTAGGGCGGAGGTCATCCACCAACCAATTCCTCTTTCCTCTGCCAAATTGATCCATTCTTCTGATTGTTGGAATCCGCCCAAAAGAGACGGCTTTAGAATAATATATTGAGGCGATATACGGTCCAATAGAGATGCTTTCTCACTACTTTTTATACCAATCAACTCTTCATCCAGTGCAATAGGTAAAGGCGTTTGCTGACAAAGTTCACGCATTACCTCTATTTGCCCTGCCTTAATAGGTTGTTCAATAGAGTGTAGTTGATAAGAAGCGAGTCGCTGTAATTTTTCTAAAGCATCCGCTGCAGTGAAAGCACCATTAGCATCTACCCTAATCGTAATCTCTTCCGGTGTATAGTTACTACGGATGTATTCTATCAGTTCACATTCTTCCTCAAAGTTGATTGCCCCTACCTTAATCTTGATACAATCAAACCCTGCCTTTAGCTTTGTTTTTACTTGCTCAAGCATAAAGTCACGATCGCCCATCCATACCAATCCATTAATAGGTATACGTTGAGTACCTTTTCTAAAATCATTTCCAAAGAAGTCCCTGGTTCCTCCGTTCAGGTAATCATATACGGCCATCTCTATCCCAAAAGCTATACTAGGGTATTCTTCCAACCCTGGAATACTTCGGAAGCGCTTAAGGTCTTCCATTTGGGACAACTGCCGGGTACATTCTCTTAGAAAGTCTTCATAATCGGGGCGATCATCAATACTCAATCCCCTAAGGGGGCTACATTCTCCTATACCTGTTATCGTAGGGTTTTCCGGTCGAAAGATCCTGATGAAATAGGTTTCCTTTTGTTGTATTGCTCCTCTGGAGGTACGAGCAGGGAAATTAAAGTCCAGAATGTGTCTTTTATACTCTACTTTATACATCTGTTCTAGTTAATGCTGTTTGCCGTTAAAACTCAGGCTCATCGTTTCGGATTTGTCTATAGCTATCAGACAATTGAGTAAACTCTGATAATTGGTTCAGTTGCCACTCAGTACTCTTTCCCAATATCTCTGCCATCCACTCACTGACCATGGGTGCTGCCTCAACGCTGGCTTTTGCATCCAAAAGTAAGGCCCGCGTTCTTCTTGACAAAATATCTTCTACGGTTTGCGCCATTTCAAATAAAACACCCCAAAGGATTTGTACTTTCAAATACGGTAGATCAGCATGGATTTTCTCTCCTAATGCCGGTTCTCTCTCAATCAGCTGCAATAATTTTCCTTTATCATTTCCATAGACACTCAAAGGGTCATCAAAGTCCACTTCTTTTTGGTAACCATGTAATAAGGTACTCTCTGTCAGACAAGGCTGAGAAGAAAGTTTGAGGTGCTCTTCGTATAGGTTGACAACATCCTCTCCCATTTTTCGATAAGTGGTCCATTTACCCCCTATAACCGAGATCAACCCTGTGTCCGAAATAATCACCTGATGAGACCTTGACATCCCCTTGGTACTTTTCGTATCTGAAGCATCCGGCTTTGCAAGAGGACGCAAACCAGCAAAGACGCTTTTAATATCATCTCTTGTGGGTGCTTTGGATAAATAACGGGCAGCCGTTTTTAGGATAAAATCAACCTCTGTAGAAAGTGCTACAGGCTCCAAGGTTGGAGAATCAACTGGGGTATCTGTGGTACCTAGAATGATGACATCATGCCAAGGAACAGCAAACAACACTCTTTTGTCTTCCGTCCTTGGAATCATTAAGGCTGTATCTCCCTGCATAAATGATCGATCCAAGACAATGTGTACCCCTTGACTAGGTTGAATAGATTGTGGTGCTCTCGCCTTATCCATAGACCGTATACCATCAACAAACACTCCCGTGGCATTAACCACTGCCTTCGCCTTAATTTTTATTGGCTCTTCATTAATAAGGTCTTCTACTTGTACTCCTGCAATTTGCTCGTCCTCATTCTTATGAAGCTGGGTTACCTTTGCGTAGTTCAATAATGTTCCTCCATAATCAGCAATGGATTGTGCCAGAGTAATCGCCAGACGGGCATCATCAAACTGACCATCATAATAAGTTACTCCTCCATTCAATCCTTCCTGATTGATATTCGGTAATGCTTTGATAGTTTCTTCCCGGGAAATACTTTCAGAAGGACCTAACCCTAATTTCCCTGCCATCATATCATAGATTTTTAACCCCGCTGTATAGTAAGGAGTTTCCCACCAATCAAATGCCGGAACGACAAATTTTCGGTTTTGTACCAGATGAGGTGCATTTTCCATTAATACCCCTCTTTCATAGAGGGCTTCTTTGACCATCAATATATCTCCTTGCTCCAGATAGCGTACTCCTCCGTGTACCAATTTCGTACTTCTTGATGAGGTTCCCTTTGCAAAATCCGACTGCTCCAGAAGCAACGTTTTGTATCCTCTTAAGGTAGCATCATAAGCGACGCCCAATCCGGAAGCACCTCCTCCAATAACCAATAGATCCCATTCTTGATCCTTCATCTGATGGATCGTAGAAAGCATATTTTCCCTTTTCATCTCTATTCTAATTAAATGCTGTAATTCAAGACTTGACGGTGGAAGATGAGGCAGGTATCCAATCTTTACAACGGCCTACCGCTTTGGTCCATAACTGTACCAGTTTGTTACGTTCTTCTTCTGACATGCTTGGTCGGAATATTCTTTCTTGCTGAGCGTTCTTTTCCAGTTCCGTAATATCTTTCCAAAAGCCCACTGCTAACCCTGCCAAATATGCGGCACCAAGGGCCGTTGTTTCCAATATCTTTGGACGGACCACAGGCACTTCTAATAGATCTGCTTGTGTCTGCATTAATAGATTATTCACTACAGCTCCTCCATCTACACGCATCACTTTAGGGTAGATACTTGAATCTGCGACCATCGCCTTCATCACCTCCAGGGATTGAAAACATATGCTTTCCAAAGCAGCCCTGGCGATATGTCCCTTATTTGTACCCCGTGTCAATCCAATAATGATTCCACGAGCGTAATGATCCCAATGAGGCGCTCCCAGTCCGGTAAGTGCAGGAACAAAATATACCCCTCCATTATCTGCAACTTGCAATGCCAATGCTTCGATCTCTGCAGCATCCGAAATCAAGTCCAATTCATCCCTGATCCATTGTACTACCGCTCCTCCCATAAAAACACTCCCTTCTAAGGCGTACTGCACTTGATCTCCAATCTTCCAAGCAACGGTAGATAAAAGCTTATGATTAGAGATGATTGGTTTATCTCCTGTGTTCATTACCAAGAAGCATCCTGTTCCATAGGTATTCTTCACCATTCCCTTACGGATACATAGTTGTCCAAATAAAGCTGCTTGTTGGTCTCCTGCAACTCCTGTAATCGGAATACCATCCAAAGAGGATTGACAGTTTACTTCACCAAGATGCTCACTACAAGAATGCACTTTTGGAAGCATTTGGCTAGGTACTTCAAAGATATCCAAAAGACTCTCATCCCATTCGAGGTCATGAATATTGAATAATAAGGTGCGACTGGCATTGGTGACATCTGTGACATGCTGTTGTTTTCCGGTAAGTTTCCATATTAGCCAGCTATCAACCGTTCCAAACAATAATTGGCCTTGTTCTGCCTTTGTTCGTATCTCCGTATCCTGCTCCAATATCCATCGAATCTTGGAAGCTGAGAAATAAGGATCTATCAATAACCCTGTTTTGTTGCGAATGAGGTTTTCCAAGCCTCTTCCTCTCAAACGGTCACAATAAGTATCTGTACGGCGGTCCTGCCAGACAATTGCATTATATACAGGGACTCCTGTTTCCTTATCCCATACCAATGTCGTTTCCCTCTGATTGGTAATCCCCATGGCAGCAATATCACTTGCCTGTAGATTCGCTTCTTTCAAAGCTTCTTCGGCTACAGTTAATTGGGAAGACCAAATTTCCATAGGGTCGTGTTCGACCCATCCATCATTAGGGAAATATTGCGTAAACTCTCTTTGCGCCATGGAAACGATCGTTCCTTGGTGATTAAAAATAATAGCTCTTGAACTAGTGGTTCCCTGGTCCAGGGATAGAATATATTTTGACGTACTCATAATAATAAAGAGGTCTTGTTTTCAGCTATCGAGAAATAGAAGCTTGTATATCATTTCTGTACAAATAAATATTCCATACAAGCACTAAAGAATCTATTGATGTAATATAATATTGTACTTTTTCAGATTAATGCATAATATTTAGTAACACAAATTGGTTGAACTAAAAAAATAACCTATAGACCCATCAAAAGCCCATGTCTTTATTAATCAATGCGAAACAATACCCTTTATCGTATCAGGAGTTAGAACAGTATAATCAGTCTTTTTATCAAGCAGCCTTTACACTATTCAATTACTTATTACTCCTTCTCTTTAGTGTAAGCTTAGTGTTATCCCTTATTTACGACACTTGGGGGATTGCATTAGGGTT
Source organism: Algivirga pacifica (assembly GCF_039543525.1). Taxonomy (NCBI): domain Bacteria; kingdom Pseudomonadati; phylum Bacteroidota; class Cytophagia; order Cytophagales; family Flammeovirgaceae; genus Algivirga; species Algivirga pacifica. Next base: position 27,287 of record NZ_BAABJX010000063.1, on the reverse strand, counting down.
CTCCTTATTCTCCCTGACCTTTTATATCTTGATGTTTAAGTATGGAGAACTCAAATCCTCAGAGCAGGTATACTTGCTAGTGGTCGTCTTATTAACTTTGCAATTACAGTTCACTTTTGAACTGAAAGACATCTCCAGCACACAGCTCCTCTACTTCACTATGATGACCTTATTGGTACTCTTTAGAGACTGGAGAGTTTTATTACTTTTTTATATGGCTAACCACACCTTCTATCTGGTCTTATTTTTATTTACCAAAGGGTATTGGATCCATCAATTACTTGAGCAGTCCCAAGGAGGAGTCACCCTTATGGGATTACAATTAAATCTACTAACCTTATTGATTGTGGGTTTTTTACATTTCTGTGTGGGGGTGATGATTAGTATTTTATTAAACAGGCAAAGTATTGCTGCAGCTAAGCAGGTCTTTTACTTAGAAAAGCAAATGAATTTATGGACACATAAAGAGATTATTGATGATTTTATTCAGGAGACCTATGATAAAAACTACCCTATTGCTCCACAGGATGAAATCGGAAATACCCTAATCAATTTACAGGAACACCTCCAAAAACAATCCCTTCTCTACCAACAGGAAAGTGAAAGCTTATACCATTTACATAAGTTCAATAAACTTCTATTGAATTGCAGCTATTTGGAAGAGGTTAGTCATTGTGTCGTTAAGGAACTAAGTGATGTCTTTGAGTCAGGAAGTACCCAACTCTATATTATTCACCCTAAAGAAAAAATGATAGAGTTATTGGCTTCCTATGGAGTAGCTTCTCAAGAAAACACCCCAAAGTATATACCTTTTGGGGAAGGACTCTTAGGGGAAGCCATTCATTTTAAAAACCACTATATCATTAAAGATATTCCTGAAACAACCCCAGTTATACAGTCAGGCCTAGGAGCACAGCTCCCCAAAGAAATTGTTATTGTTCCTCTGCAAGTTAAAGGGAATAACGTAGGAGTTGTTGTCCTTAACTTATTACACTCCCTCGACAAGCACCATCTTAGTATGTTGGGTGACATGGTGCAGAATATTGGCGTCCTTATTCAAGTGCATCTGCAGCAAAAAACGACTGAAGCCTAATAATAACCTCCAAAAAGTGAAAAAATAAGGTGAAAGAATTCTAAAAATTATTACATGGATTTCTTCGCCTTTTAGGTAGCCTAAAACCTATGAGACACATAATCTTACCTGTTTGGCTTACACGGGCTTCTCTTTCGGTAACTTTTCTTACACTTTAAAAAAGCTTTATTGTACTTTCTTACTGCATAATCCAAATAACTCAATGCAGAAAGTATTGAATTTTTCTAAAAAACATCATATTTTAATTATAAGCTAAGGATGAAATCTTATATGGACATTCTTAAATGCACTTATAAGATTTATGGATATATGGGGATTAAAGCGAAAACAATAATGTTTATCTCCATTAGAATAAATGAATATTTAAAAAAAAGATTTTTTGAACTTTTTTTATTAAATTAAAAAAATACTATTTTAGTTATGCAGTACGTTACTGTATTATATTGAATGTATTATAAACAACATGCTACCGATTCCTAGTAACCTTTACTAATCTTAAACCAAGTGCCATGATTGATGATTATAACAAAATTATTGAGTCACTAAATATCAAGTTTATTCGATCGAATACACTGAATGTGATTCAGCCAGTAAAAGTGAATAACTTTTATGATGTGCAAAACTCTCTCATTCTTGTGAACTCAGGCATGATCAAACTGGATAATCAGCAAGAAGCAGGTCCAGGATCTCTTATGTTTCTACCAGGAGGTAAATCAGCACAGATTACCTTTGGAGCACAAGAGACTGATGAGATTATGAATGAGGTATTCATGAACAAACGTGAGCAATTCTTGAGACAACATGGGGCACCATCAAGTGATGTCATGGTCGAAGAAGTAGTTCACACTAATTTTACGACCGTAACCTTTGATGTGAAAGCATTTGATTCTGTCAACTTCTTTACCTCTCTGGACCTACCTCCTTTTATCATTTCAGACAATATCCTATTGAAGGATTTGGTGCAAAAAATCTCTCAGGAGAATAACTCTGAAGTAGCCGGTAAGTCAAGAGTCACTAACTTGTTGACGGAGTACTTGATCATCCAATTGTTCCGCCATATTCTAGAAAGAAATATGTTCGTTGAACAACTGGCTACTAATAGCAACTACTTCAAGGATCCTCGTTTGATTGATATCTTCAACTACATCAAGAAAGAGCTATCAGGAGATCTATCCAATAAAGTATTGGCAGGGGTCGCGAATGTTTCTGAAGACTATGTAGGGCAGTACTTTAAGATGCTGACAGGTATCAACCCACAAGATTACATTGAGTACCAAAGAATGGAAAAGGCAGTAGAACTATTGCGTACTTCCAAAAAGAGTATTCGACAAATTGGCCAAGAGGTAGGCTATAAGGACACTGCATACTTCTGTCGTCGTTTCAAGATGATGTTTGGTATTCCTGCAGGAAAGATGAGAAGAAGGGATTCACTAATTGATATATAGCATATGAGATATGATTACCGGTAAGGCCAGCTATTTTTTAACGCTGGCCTTATTTTTTACGTCTCAATGTAAATTAAAGCCTAAAAACAATACACATTAAGATTATTCTCAATCACTTACACTTTCTCACTTCATTTATTTAGAATATTCTCGAACAACCCTCTACCCTATTTGTTAACCTAATACGCAAGTGATGTAAGTTATTGCCACAGATAGCAATGTTTCAAAATAAGAAATTAAAATATTTGCATTTGTTTAGTGTAATAATTTAACTTGCGGACGCTTTAGGGGTGTTCTGTACCACAAGTCGGTATACGAACTGAGATCTTACCCTCTGAACCTGATGCAGTTAGCACTGCCGTAGGGAAAAGCAGCTACAGGATATAGTCCACCTTTATCGACTTCTCTCCCATGTGTCTGCCCTCCTAAAGCTTATCACATTTAGTTATTTACTATAAATTTTGAATTGTGTATGCAGGTCCTCATCAATCAGCGTCCTATTGATTGCCAAGAGAAAAGTACACTATTGAATTTGATTGAAGAACAGCAGTTCTCTCAACAGGGTATTGCTGTAGCCGTCAACAACAATATTGTTCCAAAAATCAATTGGGCATCTCACGTACTGAATGCCAACGACCATATTACCATCATTGGTGCCACACAAGGCGGATAAGCAAAGAAAATGCTATACCTATTTTCTTTTGTATAACAAATAAACAGCAGGGACCTAACTCCTTAGGTATCACTTACACACTAATCACTTACGAAAATGAGAGAAGAAAGAATTCCTTCAGAGAAAGCCATTACCAGAGATCCATTCCCAGCATCCAAGAAAATCTATGTGGACGGAAAAATCCATGACATTAAGGTAGCCATGCGTGAGATTTCTTTGCATGATACTATCGTCAAGCTACCTAGCGGAAAAGAAAAAGTAGAGGTGAATGAACCCGTAACGGTATATGATACCAGTGGACCATATACAGATCCTAATGTAGAAATTGATGTTCGTAAAGGATTAAGCAAGCTACGTCAGTCATGGATACTAGATCGTGGGGATGTAGAGCAACTGGAAAGCATTTCCTCTAACTACGGACAGGAGCGTTTGAATGACGAAACATTGGATCACCTTCGTTTCGAGCATTTAAGCAAGCCCTATAAAGCCAAAAAAGGGAAGAATGTCTCTCAGATGCATTATGCCAAAAAGGGAATTATCACTCCTGAAATGGAGTATGTGGCCATTCGAGAAAACCAACGTCTACAGGAAGCGAAGCAAATGAACATGCAGCATCCTGGGAATAGTTTTGGAGCGAACACCCCTATCGGTGAAATCACCCCTGAGTTTGTACGTGACGAGATTGCTGCAGGTAGAGCGATTATCCCGAACAACATCAACCACCCAGAGACAGAGCCGATGATTATCGGTCGTAACTTCTTAGTAAAAATTAATGCCAATATTGGTAACTCTGCAACTACTTCCAGTATTGAAGAAGAAGTAGAAAAAGCAGTGTGGGCTACGCGTTGGGGAGCTGATACAATCATGGACCTTTCTACAGGAAAGAATATCCATGAGACAAGAGAGTGGATCATCCGTAACACAGCCGTTCCCGTAGGTACAGTACCTATTTACCAGGCATTGGAAAAAGTAAATGGCAAGGCTGAAGACCTTACTTGGGAGATCTTCAGAGATACCCTTATCGAGCAGGCAGAGCAAGGAGTAGATTACTTCACCATCCACGCGGGTGTATTGTTGAGATACGTACCATTGACTGCCAAAAGAATTACGGGTATTGTATCCAGAGGAGGTTCTATTATGGCTAAATGGTGTTTGGCTCACCACAAAGAGAACTTCCTGTACACACACTTCGAAGAGATCTGTGAGATCATGAAAGCCTATGATGTTGCTTTCTCCTTGGGAGATGGCCTTCGTCCAGGTTCATTGGCAGATGCTAACGATGAGGCTCAGTTTGGGGAATTGAAGACGTTAGGAGAGCTAACTAAAATTGCTTGGAAGCACGATGTTCAGGTAATTATTGAAGGCCCTGGACACGTACCAATGCACATGATCAAGGAAAATATGGATAAGCAATTGAGAGAGTGTTATGAAGCACCTTTCTACACCCTAGGTCCATTGACTACTGATATTGCACCAGGTTACGATCATATTACTTCGGCAATCGGTGCTGCACAGATTGGTTGGTATGGAACGGCCATGTTGTGTTATGTAACACCAAAAGAGCACCTTGGACTTCCAAACAAAAAGGACGTAAAAGATGGTGTGATTACTTATAAAATTGCCGCTCATGCAGCAGACCTTGCAAAAGGACATCCAGGAGCACAACTAAGAGACAATGCGTTGAGTAAAGCGCGTTTTGAGTTCCGTTGGAGAGATCAATTCAACTTGTCGCTTGATCCGGATACTGCTGAGTCATTCCACGATGAAACACTACCTGCAGAAGGTGCTAAGATTGCTCACTTCTGTTCTATGTGTGGTCCTCACTTCTGCTCAATGAAAATTACACAGGAAGTAAGAGACTATGCAGATAAAATTGGCTCTGAAGGAGACGATGCTTTGCAAAAAGGCATGGAAGAAAAATCCCAGGAGTTCAAAGAGAAAGGTAGCGAAATTTACCTATAATATTAAGCTGCTGAGCTTTTGTTCATAATGTTTAGTTGAGCTTCGCTCGTTCATGATGTTTAGTTGATAGTCATAGTATATACTTTCAGGTTAATCATGTGGCTTCTTGCCTTAAATTAAGTCTGAATAATTAACCGACAGTTGAGGCGGCTTATGCCGCTAGTCGAGAGGAGCTTCGCTCCGTTGAGATTTTGTAGTACTGCTCTTTCTCAACAGCCCGAAGGGCTACTCAACGGAGCGAAGCTCCTCTCAACGGCACGGAGTGCCACTCAACCAGCGGCGTAAGCCGCCTCAACAAAGCCATTTAATAGTAGAATAAATAGGTTAACAACTAAACATCTTGAACGAGCGAAGCTCAATTAAACAACATGAACAAAAGCTTACAGCCTTACTCAACAATCAATTTAACTAATATGATTATCCTATGAACCCATTACAATTTATCACTCAGAAACAAGACGACCTAACACCTCAAGATCAAGCAGCCTTAGCATGTCAAGGAGGTGCAAGATGGATTCAGGTAAGAGTGAAAAACGAACCTGAAGAAGTTGTCAGAGCAATTGCAGAAAGTGTCCAAGAGATTTGCCAAGCCTGTGGGGCCAAGCTGATCATCAACGACTATCCTGAGATTGCTGCTGCCATTGGTGCTGACGGAGTACACCTTGGCAAAGAAGACATCCACCCATCAGAGGCTCGTAAGATTCTGGGAAAAGACGCTATTATTGGCGGCACAGCCAATACAATGGAAGATATTCTACGCATTAAAGATGATGTAGACTATATCGGACTGGGACCTCTTCGCTTTACAGAGACCAAGGACAACCTTAGTCCTGTACTAGGCCTTGAGGGCTATAAGAAGATTTTATCTGAGATGAAGGAACAGGGGATCGACATTCCTGTATACGCAATCGGAGGCATCAGAATGGAAGACATTAATCCACTTCTGTTTGCAGGTGTAGCAGGTATTGCTGTTTCTTCTCTGATCAGCCGAGCAGATGATCCTATGACTACCACAGATAGAATCAATGCAATATTGGAGAGAAGACATTTAAATAGACCGACCATATGCTAGAAGTAGGAGGAAAAACATTTCAATCTCGATTATTTACCGGAACAGGAAAATTTAGTAGCAACAGTCAAATGGAAGAGGCTCTTTTGGCCTCTGGCAGTGAACTAGTCACCGTAGCACTTAAGAGAGTAGATATGGAAAATCCTGAAGAGGATATTCTAAACTACTTAAAGCACGAGCATCTACAACTTCTTCCCAATACCTCAGGTGTTAGGGACGCTAAAGAAGCTGTTTTTGCAGCGCAGCTAGCACGTGAAGCTATGGAAACTGACTTGCTTAAATTGGAAATACACCCAGATCCAAAGTATCTTTTACCAGATCCCATTGAAACCCTAAAGGCGACAGAGGAACTGGCTAAGCTGGGATTTAAAGTATTTCCTTATATACATGCCGATCCGGTTCTTTGCAAAAAGCTGGAAGAAGCAGGAGCTGTAGCGGTAATGCCTTTAGGTGCTCCCATCGGGAGTAACAAGGGATTGAAAACAATGGATTTCCTTGAAATTATTATTGAACAAAGCAATGTACCCGTAGTGGTCGATGCTGGTCTAGGAGCTCCATCACATGCAGCGCATGCGATGGAGCTTGGAGCCGACGCGGTGTTAGTAAATACTGCTATTGCGGCAGCTGCTGACCCTGTAGCAATGGCTAAGGCTTTTAAGATGGCCGTAGAGGCTGGTCGCATGGCTTATGAGGCGAAGCTTGCTCCGGTACAGCAACATGCTGTTGCGAGTAGTCCGCTTACTTCATTCCTGGACCAACTATAAGCTGTTGAATCGTTGATTCGTTGAATTGAGCTTTGCTCGTTGATTCGAGTTGATAGGTTGCTTGAGTGTTTGTATATATATTTCAATCAGCAGTTCAACTCGAATCAACGAGCAAAGCTCAATTCAACCCTCTGAAAGAGAAATTCAACGAATCAACAAAGCGTATTCGCATATAGCTTATTTGACTTAAACACTACTCGTGTGATTACTGTAAAATGATGCACCACTGTACTTTTATAGCAAGCTGTAAAAGTAACCTATAAAACGAAAAAGCGATTTTGTTTACTGATCTATTTGAACAATACCATTGGGATAACATTAAAGACAGCATCTACCAAAAAACTGCTGCTGATGTACGACATGCCCTCTATAAGTCGGGAAAGAGAACGCTGGAAGACTTTAAGGCACTGGTTTCCCCTGCTGCGGTTCCTTTTTTAGAAGAGATGGCACAAATCAGTCATCAACTAACCGTACAGCGATTTGGAAAAACCATCCAAATGTATGCTCCTTTATACCTATCCAATGAATGCCAGAATATATGTACCTATTGTGGCTTTAGCATGGATAACAAAGTGAAGCGTATCACGCTTAATCCTAAGCAGATTGAACAAGAGGTTGCGGTCTTGAAAGAAATGGGGTACGAGCACGTACTACTTGTAACGGGAGAAGCAAACCGTACGGTAGGCGTTGAATACTTCAAAAAAGTCATTCGTTTACTACGTCCCCACTTTTCCCATATTTCCATGGAAGTACAACCCATGGACCAGGAAGAATATGAATCCCTGATTGCGGAAGGGCTGGATACCGTATTGGTTTATCAGGAGACTTACCATCAGGAAGATTATAAAAAACACCACCCTAAAGGAAGAAAGTCTAATTTTCAATATCGTCTGGAAACACCGGATCGACTGGGAAAAGCCCATATCCATAAAATTGGCTTAGGTGTTTTGATTGGCTTGGAAGACTGGCGTACTGATTGCTTTCTGGTCGCTGCCCATTTGCAATATTTGGAAAAAACCTATTGGCAGACCAAGTATTCAATTTCCTTTCCAAGACTTCGCCCATTCTCTGGAGGGCTTCCTCCTAAAGTAGAAATGAATGATCGTGAACTGGTACAATTGATTTGTGCTTACCGTATCTTTAATCAGGAAGTAGAATTATCTCTTTCTACCCGTGAGAGTGAGGTATTCCGTAATCATGTCATTAAATTGGGCATTACTCATATGAGTGCCGGTTCTAAAACAAACCCCGGAGGATATACCGCTGAAGAAGAATCGCTGGAGCAGTTTGAGATCTCGGATGAGCGTAGTCCTGCTGAAATTGCAGAGATGCTAAAAATACAAGGGTATGAACCCGTATGGAAAGACTGGGAAATAGGATATTCTTTTGTAGAGCCATTAACTCTTTGAGATTGAATATACTTGTTCATATTGTTTAATTGAGCTTCGCTCGTTGATGATGTTTAGATGAACTTTGTTTATTTATAATCAGGGCCTTTCTATATAGAATAGTTTTATATTTTAATAAAAGGAAAGTAACTAAACAATATGAACGAGCAAAGCTCAATTAAACAGTATGAACAGAAGATAACGATATGCTAAGTAAAGAGGAAAGACTTCGATATGACCGACACTTACTCCTCCCTGAATTTGGAGAAGAGGCACAGCTCAAACTTAAAGAGGGAGCGGTATTAGTCATTGGTGCAGGAGGCTTGGGTTGTCCTGTGTTGCAGTATCTTACGGCTGCCGGAGTAGGACATATTGGAATCATCGATCATGATAAAGTAGATATTAGCAACTTACAGCGACAAGTACTGTATACAACTACGGACATCGGTCGATCCAAAGCGGTAGCTGCTGCCCAAAAGCTGGAGGCGATGAACCCATTAGTGCGGTTTACTATTCATGAGGAAAAACTGGACGCCTCCAATGCCCTGCATATTTTTGAGCAGTACGATGTGATCGTAGATTGTACGGATAACTTCCCTACCCGCTATCTAGCCAACGATGCTTGTGTATTAAGTGGAAAACCCTTGGTTTATGGGGCTATCTTTAAGTTTGAAGGACAAGTCAGTGTCTTTAACTATCAAGAAGGGCCTACCTACCGTTGCTTATTCCCTACTCCTCCGGAAGCTGGAAGTGTTCCCTCCTGCAGTGAAATTGGAGTAATTGGTGTATTGCCCGGAATAGTGGGTACGCTACAAGCTAACGAAACCTTAAAAATCCTCACTGGGCTTGGAGAAGTATTGGGCGGTAAACTTTTGGTGCTTAACGCACTTTCCATGGCGTTTAACAGTTTTAATTATCAAAAGAATCCAGAAGCTGCTAATATCAAAGAGCTTATTGATTATGAATTCTTTTGTGGATTAAAAAATAAAAATACAATGGACGAAATCACAGTAGAAGAATTTGACAAAAGAAAAGGGAATGATAACTTCACCCTCATTGATGTTCGAGAAGTACATGAACACAAGGCCGGGAACGTAGGAGGCATGAATATACCCCTAAGTTTATTGCCTCTACGTCACCATGAAATCCCTACTGACAAGGATGTCATTCTCTATTGTCAACGTGGTGGCCGAAGTATGCAAGCCCTGCAATGGCTAAAGAAAAATAGCAACCTCAACACAAATATTCTCAGTATTCAGGGAGGTTATGAAGCGTTGACTGCCGATAATAACTCCTGAAAGGATTGAACGGGAGCTTCTTGCTCCCATATACTTCCCAAGGCAACCACGCCTGAACACCCTAAGGCCAGTGCCTTCTGGCAATTGTGAGCATCAATTCCCCCCAATGCCATAACACGATAAGATGATTTTTTGATGGTCTCTTCGAGTACTCCCTTATCAAACCCCTCTTTATACCCCTTCTTGGAAATACTATCAAACACAGGACTGATAAACACATAGTCCAAGGCATGACCTTCTTCTTTCAATTGTTTTAATTGATGAAAAGAAGCCGATTGCTGATAGGGTTTGGAATGGACTTTTTTGGGACGATTACGTTCTGCATAATGAATCCCTCTCAAGGCAAACTCCCCCATCAATTCAAAAGCATCATGCAACATCACACTAGAATAATACTGTTTTGGCAATGCAGTTAGGTAAGCTTTATATTGTTCGACTGAAGCTCCCGGTTTTCTCAGATGAAGAATTTCCAGTCCCTTTTCAAACATTTCAACCCAAAGAGCGATTTCTTTATTAATCGTAGCCTTTTCTGAAATTTGTGGAGAGGTAATCACAATGAGCATAAGAAAGAATTCTTAATGAAGATTGAAAAATTGAGCATGAAGAATTAAATAATGCATTACTTTTGAGTAATGCGCTTAAAAATAATACAAACATACCGATACTTTTTTAAATCATGAGAAATGCATCACAACCACAAGGTTTTTTTATCAGTATACCTCAGTTTTTCAAACTGATAAGGGTAAATAACCTCCTGATCATTTTACTGACCCAATACTTGACCAAGGTATTCTTAGTAGATGGAGTAGAAAACTATCGAAACACATTGAGTGATCCCTCTTTTTTCTTGCTTACGCTAGCGACTTTATTGATTGCAGCGGGAGGTTATATTATCAACGACTACTATGATATTAAGATTGATATGATCAATAAGCCCGACAAGATTGTGGTGGGCAAGGTCATGCGAAGAAGGGTAGCAATTTTTACACATACGGTATTTTCATTGACTGGGGTAGCTATAGGATTTTACCTTTCAAGGACCTTAGGCATCATCATGTTTTCCTCAGCCTTCTGGCTCTGGCTATATTCTAACCAGCTTAAACGCAGGGCTTTTATTGGTAACTTGACCATTGCTGCCTTGACGGCCCTATCCGTGTTTATCATCAATCTTTATATTCGGGAAAATAACCCATTGGTCTATATTTATGGGACCTTCGCCTTCTTTATTTCCGTTATCCGAGAAATCATCAAGGATCTAGAAGACCAAAAAGGGGACGAACAGTTTGGATGTAAGACCCTTCCTATCATCTGGGGCAATGCCAAGACCAAAGCATTGATCTATTTCCTGGCCATTATGTATGCAGGAATCACTTTCCGTTTTCTATACTATATAGGCAATCCCTGGCTTTATGGCTTTATCGCAGTGTTAAGCATTCCTATTGTATTCTTATTGTACTTACTATACAAGGCGCATACGCCTGAAGCTTTTGGAAAGTTGAGTACGTTTTGTAAGTGGATTATGGTGGGAGGCGTATTGTCTATGGTATTGCTGTGAGATTTTTAATTTTCGATGATTAATTATCAATTTTCAATCATTAATAATTAATCATTGAAAATTGATAATTAAAAATTCTTCATTACTTTCGCACCTTCACTCCTAAGGGAGAAAACGTCAGGTAACTGAATTGAAAATACAAACAAACAATCACTGTGAAAACGACCAATATTGCCATTCTAGCTTCTGGAACGGGGAGTAATGCCCTTAAGATTATGGAACATTTTGAGGGAAGAGAGGACATCAATTTTATTGTGATCTCTAACCGTAAGCATGCTGCCGTACTGGACAAAGCCAAGGCTAAAAACGTTCCGGCCTACCACTTTAGTCGTACAGCATTTAATGAGACCAATGAGGTACTGGACTGTTTACAGGAGTTTCAGGCAGACTTTATTATCCTTGCTGGATTCTTATTGTTAGTCCCTGAGGCAATTTTGGAAACTTACGAGAACAAAGTAATCAATATTCACCCTGCCCTTCTACCCAAGTTTGGTGGCAAAGGAATGTTCGGCATGAACGTACATCAAGCCGTAGTGGAAGCTAAGGAAAAAGTATCGGGTATCACGATCCATTACTGTAACAAAGAGTATGACGAAGGACAGGTAATCTTGCAAGCAACTTGTAACCTGGATGTGGAAGACACTCCTGAGGTTGTTGCTAAAAAAGTACTAACGTTGGAGCATTTCTACTTCCCTAGAGTCATTGAGCAGCTTGTTGAGGCGACTTACGCCGCTGGTTGAGCGCTTCGCTGTTGAGTTCACCTTCGGTGAGTTGAGCTTTTTGTTGATAATGTTTAGTTGAGCTTCGCTCGTTCATAATGTTTAGTTGAATATCGTTGAGCTTCGCTCATTTGTGGTATTTAAACCGAAACATGATCAATCGTGTTATAAGCAAAATCCCCCTGCATATTATCATAATATGCAGGGGGATTTTTAATAAATAATAGGTCCTTGTCGTGAGGCACAATGCCGTCAACTTAAGGAAAAGGTAGACACTGGTCTTCGCGTCCTCGCGAAGACCAAAATATAATGGGAGCGTATCGCACGGCATGTAATGCTCCGGTTCTATAAGCTTAGCTTGAGCGTGGACGCTCAAATAATGTTAAAGGTCCTAGCGTGGACGCTAGGACCAGTATTTAGTTTAAGTTCACGACATTGTGCCGTGAAGCAAGGACCTACAACTAAACATTATGAACGAGCGAAGCTCAATTAAACAATATGAACAACTATTCGACCATGACCTTTCCAGTATAGGCCCTACTGCCCTTTTCAGTGCTCAGTAACATCTGGTACAAGTACATGCCTTTCTGCACCTTGCCGCCGTTTTGCTGGCTACCATCCCAAGAGACGCGTAGTAAGCCGGATGGCACAGTACCTTGATAGATTTGTTTCACTTGCTTGCCGGTAAGGTCCATCACGCGAATCTGCAGGCTACTGCCGGACTCTTGTTCTGGTACCAGCAACTCAAAGGTCGTCTGCTCACGGAATGGGTTTGGATAGGCTGTCCCTACCAAGATGCCCGCCTCTGATAGCATGGAAGCGATACGCTCCTGACTGCCGTAGAAGGCTGTGAAAGTCGCCTCGGAAGTACTTCCTTGATAGGTCTGTACTTGTTGCATATCCGTGATGCGTTGGGTACTGTGATCATATAGGTATAGCTGCTTCCCAACGGCTACATCCAACGCTTTCCAACGCAATTGCAAAGCTTCTTCTGTACCGGACGATAGGTCGAAAGTCCATGTGCCGGAAGTCGCCTCGGTAATCATCTCACCAATGACTGCCGCTCCATTTAGGGAAGGACGTGTAAATCGAGCTGTTGGCAAGTGTTCCATCAGCAATGGGGCTGTTCGGGCATCCCTTCCATCCAAGGCATCGGTCGCCAACTTATGCATCCCGAAATAAGCCGTATGGTGCCATTTTGTAGCTGACTGTACTTCTAACTGTACCTTCCAGTTGCTTTCAGCGGCTTGACGTAAATTAGCGGTATTATAAAAATCCTGAATTGGATAGATATTAATATTTACCCAAGAGTCCCCCCTATTTTCGACAAAGGCACCTTCAAATGGATATAGCATATTCCCGTAGGTACGACTACCATTCCAGCTGACCAGTTCAGTAGAGATCTGCTGCAGTTCATCAAGGCGTAAATTATCCCCATCCAAAGAAGCTTCCTCTATGTTTCTAGCAATAATTTGCTCCCAGTTTAGCGGCATGTTGAATGGCGTACTGATCATTTTCCACCCTGGCCATAGTTCCAATACAAATGGCTCAAAGTCTCCCTGAGAATTGACACCTACCTCTGGGCGTACTTCCGCAGACAACTCCGGTGAAGATAAGTTTGGTCGATCAGTACTTAAAATCCAGTAAGCATCTCCTGGCCATATACCATCATTTTCATATAATGGGTCGTATCGCTCACCGCTCCAAGTCCACATTCTCCATCTTTCTTCATCTATTGGCATCAAGTTAGGAAGTAAATCCTGAATATCCTTACCTACTGAAGCAGCCAATGGCAAAGAAATCATACGGTAATCATCCGCTTTATTACCAACCCCAATATAATTGGCAAAATTAAAGAACCCTTCCTCATAGATACGGTAACGGAAACCATAACGGTCTTCTGGATAATAGATCAGGCTTCCATCATTTAACTCAATTTCAAAGTCATAGAAAATGCCAAATGGATCATTGATATCTTGTGTCACTGCGTACTGTGCCCCTCCATCAAAGTTCATGGTTGTTGGCATATAGTTCTCCTCCAAAATATCTCCCATTGGAATCACGCCCAACCTCACACTTTTCACCAGGTCCGGTCGGTTGAGCTCAAGTACAAAACGGTTGCTATTGATCTCTACCGTTGAATTATTCAGGCTTTCTGTGTATTCCACATTAATCACCTCTTCTACCGTTACTTCTGATGTATTCTCTAGTACCGTTACCTCGAAGTTGGTCCAATCCGATGCGCCTTTGCCGTCATTGGCTGTCACCCATACGGTAGTTGTTCCTACCCCTTGCTCGGTTAAGGTCAACATATTTCCGGATACATTGGCCGTCACAATAAAGGTATCATCCACGGATAGTTCATAAGAGAGTGCATCTCCATCCGGATCATTAAATACATTAGAGATATCGATTTGCCATGTACTGAATCCTTCCGTCAGGGTTTGATCGGCGATAGTATTGATCACCGTTGGAGCATTATTGGGAGCTGCATTTACTGTGACTATGAAGCTATCACTGATCACACCTCCTTTGCCATCGTTGGCGGTGACGGTTACTGTAGCGGTTCCTATCCCTGCCTCATAAACGTATAAAGAGCTTCCTGAAAGGCCTACCGTGACAATTCCCTCATTATTGGACACAGCAGTGTAGTTCAATACATCTCCATCAGCGTCATTAAAGACCGCAGCTAAGTTCGTCAGGTCACTTGCGAATCCTTCTGTCAATGTCTTGTCAGCGATCGGGTTGACGATGATTGGCGCATTATTAGACACGGCTGTTACCGTAACTACGAAGCTATCACTGATCACACCTCCTTTGCCATCGTTGGCGGTGACCGTGACCGTAGCACTACCTGCTCCCACTTCGTTAAGGACAAGGTTGATTCCAGACACTGAAGCTGTGACCACAGCCGTATTATTACTGGAAACAGCATATGTCAAGGCATCTCCATCCGGATCAAAGAAGGTACTGTCCATTACGATGGTCTCGCTGCCAAATCCTGCCGTATAGCTTTGATCATTGATTGGCACACCCACATAAGGGGAATTGTTCGCTGTAGCATTGACACTAAGGATAAAGGTGTCGCTGACGTTTCCTCCTTTACCGTCCTCTGCCGTAATGGTCACCTCCGTGCTCCCTGCCTGTCCCAACACAAAGGTAAAGCTTGCATTGGCAAATCCGCCTCCGCTGACCGTTGCAATATTGGTATCCATTACTGTGGCCGTATACGTTAGGGTATCTCCATCGGCATCCTCAAACACATTGATAAAATTGATGCCGTGTGGCCCTGTCCCTTCCGTGTAGCTGAAATCGTTGATTTCGTTTTTGATGGTAGGGGCAGTATTAGAAGACGCTGTACTCAATTCAAAGACTTTAGCATATCCATTAAATGTGCTTACCCCATTACCATAAGCCCCAACAATAATATGATGACCATTAGGTGATACCATAAGAGGCTGCCCAAAATAATCTTCAGCAGCTCCTTTTAAATCATTCCCAAGCTTCACCCATTGCGTACCATTCCAATCATAGATCATGGCATTACCTGCATTGTTGCCATTATCATCATTATATGGTCCCCCTATAGCTATACGGTTTCCATCATATGAAATACTAGTACCATATCCAGAATAATCATTAGCTGCTTTTCCTTCTATATCTGTACCTACCTGATTCCAGGTTGTACCATCCCAATCATATACACGAGCATGTCCAGCATTTGAAACTGCTCCATCATTATATAAACCTCCGATGATAACTCTTTTACCATCTTTGGATAAGCCTATAGATTCTCCAAAATTATCACCAGCGGCTTCACCATCTATGTCTGCTCCTAATTGTATCCAATTACTGCCGTTCCAACTAAATATTCTAGCGTGACCAGCATTTGAGCCTGCTCCATCATTGTATCTACCACCTACGGCTAGTCTTGATCCACCATAATTTAAAGCAACAGATATACCAAAATTGTCCCCTAATGCTTCTCCTAAAATAGCAGACCCCATTTGTATCCAACTACTGCCATTCCATTGATAGGCTTTAACATGACCCGCATCTGAGCCATTTGCATCATTGGCATGGGCACCGACAGCTATTCGAGTTCCATCATGTGAAATACTTACTGAGTGACCTAATCGATCACTTACTGCGTCTCCGTCAATATCTGCTCCTACTTGTACCCAAGTAGTACCCGTCCATTTGTATACTCTAATATGTCCTGCGTCAATACCGTTGGCGTTATCATTGAGCTGAGCTCCTACTACGATATGACTACCATCTCCACTAATAGCTACTGCATCCCCTGAGTGATCTCCATGCATTTCACCAAATACCCCTCCCCCTAATTCTGTCCAAGTTCCATCTATATTCTCATATACTCTAGCTACACCTGTAAGAGTTCCTACTGAATTGTCTCCATGCGATGAGACTATAATTCTTTTTCCATCTTCAGAAATAGCAACACCTTTCCCAGCCCAATCTCCAGGGTTGGCTCCTTCTATAGTCTGTCCTACTTGTTTCCAAGTAAATGCTGCTGGATCAACCACTGACACTTCAAATGCAATCATTGTTGTTCCTCCCTTACCATCATTAGCAGTGACCTCAAGTGTAGTAGTACCTAGATCATTTTCATTTATCGTAAGAATATCTCCTGCTATATTAGCCAAGACCACAGCTGTATCCAGTACATTTACAGTATAGGTTAGTGGATCACCATCCTCATCTACGAACCAGTCCGAAAGCGTTATAGAAGTTATAGCATTTCCTGACTTTAATTCTTGGTTAGATATCTGTAAGCCTAGAGGTGCTTTATTAGCAAGAGTACCTAGTTCGTAAACTCTAACATGACCGGCACCGGTACTATTACCATCATTTTCATAAGCTCCTACTGCCAAGCGAGTACCATCAGAGGACATACCTGTCGCCCAACCGAATCTATCATCAGCTGCCTCCCCATCTATATCCAAGCCTAGTTGAATCCAGCTACTTCCATTCCATTCATAAATACGGACATGACCGGCTTTATCACCATTGCCATCATTCAAATAAGCTCCAATTGCCAAACGATTACCCTCAGAAGACAAGCTTACCGAATTACCTGATTCATCACCAGCAGATTCCCCGTCTATATCTACACCCAACTGAATCCAACTACTGCCATTCCATTCATATATACGGACATGACCGGCATTAGCACTGCTACCATCATTTAAGATAGATCCAATCGCTAAACGATTACCATCAGAGGACATACTTACCGAATAGCCGAATCTATCACCAGATACCTCTCCGTCAATGTCTAAGCCCAACTGAACCCAGTTGTTACCATTCCATTCATAAATACGCACATGGCCGGCATCAGTACCATTACCATCATTGTAAATAGCTCCAATCGCCAAACGACTACCGTCAGAGGACATACTTACCGACCAACCTGATTCATCACTAGCTGCCTCTCCATCAATGTCCAAGCCTAACTGACTCCAGTTACTACCGCTCCACTCATAAACACGAATATGTCCGGCATTCGTACCGTTACCATCGTTTCCATAAGCTCCAATCGCTAAACGGTTACCATCAGAAGATATACTTATCGACTTACCTGAGTAATCTGACGCAGCTTCTCCGTCAATGTCTAAGCCCAACTGAACCCAACTACTACCATTCCACTCATAAACTCGAACATGACCGGCATCAGTACCATTACCATCATTGTAAATAGCTCCAATCGCCACATGATTGCCAACAGAGGACATACTTACCGTCCAACCGGAGTTGTCTGATACAGCTTCCGCATCAATATCCAAGCCCAATTGAACCCAGTTACTACCACTCCACTCATAAATGCGTACATTACCTGAATTAACGCCAATACCATCGTCATAAATAGCTCCTATTACCAAACGACTACCATCAGATGACATACTCACAGAATAGCCAGTATAATCATTTATTGCTTGCCCATCAATATCCATCCCCAACTGTTCCCAAGCCAAGGTTTCCTTTGTCGCTACGACTACCTCAAAGCTGGTAGTTACACTACCGCCTTTGCCATCATCTGCCGTTACCTCTATGGTGGTACTTCCTAGGCTTGCTTCTGTTAGAGTAAGTACCTCTCCTGTAATGGAAGTGGTTACTACGCCAGTGTTTTGGGAAGTTGCTGTGTAGGTGAGGGCATCTCCATCTGCGTCTGAGAAGAGCATGGAGAGTAGTACCGTGGAAGCCGGGTGGGTTGAGACCAAGACTTTCTTGGAAAGTGGAGCCGTAACCGTTGGTGGTTGGTTAGGCTTTTCTTGGACAAACATTCGTACCTGTCCTGCTCTATAGGCATTAGTACTATTGTATTGCGCTACTAATGCAATACTTTTTCCATCCCCAGAAATTGCAAGCGGCCTACCCATCAAGTTAGAGGCAGCCTCCCCATCAATACGCTGTCCTTCCTGTAGCCAATTGGAACCATCCCAAGCATAAACATAAGCACTCCCGGACTGAGAGCCATTATAAGAGGAATTGTAGGCTCCCACTAATAATTTATCGCCGCTATTGGACAAAGATAAGTTTGAACCAAAACCTCCTGTCCTACTAATATTACCTTTAAGCGTCCAGGTACTGCCGTTCCACTTAAAGCATTTAACAAGATTAGCATTAAATGTTCCTAGAGCAATCGTAGTACCATCAGCTGAAATATCTGATGCATATCCCAACATCTCGGTGGTTGCGATACCATTTAAATCACCTCCTAACTGTAGCCAAGCTGTTCCATTCCATTCGAACACACGCGCTTGTCCTACATTTTCTGCACCGTCATCATTATCTCTAGCCGTAGCAAGCAAACGATTACCATCATGAGAAAGACTTACTGTATACCCAAATAAATCACCAGCTACTTCTCCATCAATATCTGCTCCCCGTTTTGTCCAGTTACTGCTCTTCCATTCATAGACTCTTACCTGTCCTGAATTTACCCCATTTCCATCATTACTATTGGCACCTATCGCAATTACATTTCCATCTCCGGAAATACTAATTGCACTACCTGAATAATCTGAAGCCGCCTCTCCATAAATATCATTACCAACCTTTATCCAGTGATCTATATTCCACTCATAAACACTTACTTTTCCAACGTTAGATAACGTATTTGGAGTACCCACCACGATTCTCTTGCCATCGTCTGAAATGTCTAACGCAGATCCAAAACGATGTCCTGTTGAATCCCCTAAAAGGGTAGCACCCAACTGCACCCAATTGGTTTCCTCCCATTGAAAAACTTTAACGTGTCCTGTGTCATTATTTGCGCTAGATGAACTCACCACCATTCTTTTACCACCTGCAGACAAAGCAACATCAGAAGAAAAATAACTTTCCGTTTCGTCTCCGTAAAGCGTATTTCCTTTCTGCACCCAATCTTGTGCATAAGTCAACGGTTGCCCTATCCATAACAAGGCCCCTAAAAACACTAATCCCGGTAGCACTCCCGAGAACAGTTCTAGCAAACGTATTCTTCTCATTTGTTAATTAATTGTATCGTTACAGTTTTATCTTTTAACGCTATAGGAAAGCAAGGCAGGGAATATGGGTATATTCACTGCATTTTTAATGGTTTATTTGGTACTAAAAACCGAAGATAGCTTTTTTCAGGGGAAAAACGAGGGATTGATTGTGAATTCGGGCTAACGGGGTACATTATACGGCTTTGTTGAGGTCACTTACGTGGCTGGTTGAGTGGCACTATGTGCCGTTGAGTAGCCCTTAGGGCTGTTGAGAAATAGTACTGTAAAATCTCAACGTGTAAAGCACATCTCAACGGAGCGAAGCTCCACTCAACGACACGCAGTGTCACTCAACAAAACTGTTGGGTATGAGATTGGTCGTTGCGAGGACACAACGAGCAGTTTAACGGCTACTTCAGCCCTTGCCGTGAGGTAAGGGCCTACAACTAAACATCATGAACGAGCGAAGCTCAATTAAACAATATCAACAATAATGAATGTTGTTATTTGAAATAAGCTAATAAAAAATTAGCTTGTGCCGTTATCTGCTATACAGTTATGGATGTAATGGTTCTGTAGTCATCCTATACTGCTTAAAACTAAACTATTACCACTAATTATTTTTAAATGATGAAACGTATTTTGCTACTAATGGGTGCATTGCTTTGTACTCTAGGCTTATCTGCGCAACAAGAAACTGTCATCGGCACGAAAGATGGGATCAAGGTATCTTATCAACTACTATTAAAAGATGAGGGCAAAAAGAAAGATAAGTATATTCTGATCGTCAATGCGGTGAATGAAACAGATCAGGACTTGTACTATGCCGTTCCTTTGATTCCGGATGCAGAGGGTAACCTGGCCATGCCATTCTCTGATGAAGAACAAGGTTTCTCTAAGGTAAGAGTAAGAAACTCTACCAGTATTTTTGGTGCGGGCCGCTCTGTAGTTGGCGAGCAAACAGAATTGTATACCACAAACAATGAGTTACTGTTCTTGGTGAAAAAAGGTGGGCACTATACCAACGAAACAACCTTCAAGGTAGAAGCTGGCAACAAGCCACTATTAACCAATACGTTTACTAACATTGTGAAACCGTTAGGTGCTTATGACATTAAGATCAGTCCTGCCGTAGTTAATGGAGACTATGTCGCTTCTTGCGGAGACGTTCGCTTAAACCTAAGCTTCCAAACGACAGAAGAAGATGGAGAGCATTTGGTGGCAACCGTTAATGGACAGCAGTTCATTTGGTTGAAGTCTACGGAAACTTCTTTTGTTCGCAAGGACAGCAATGAGTTTACGTTGACCTATGATAGCCATACGCAGAGCTTCCATTATGCTACTTCGGATGGTATGCTATGTACTTGGGGTAAAATGGACAAAGTCAACTAATTGTTCAGAAGCTTTTGTTCATGATGTTTAATTGTAATTGCTATGCAATTACGTTCATAATGTTTAGTTGTTTTCTTATTGGATTAACAAGATGTATACTATTATACTCAACTAAACATTATGAACGAGCGAAGCTCAATTAAACATCATGAACAAAACGATTCAACAGTGCAATACGAGTATTTACAACTAACTACTAACTTTCCCTTCTCAGGGTATGATTTATGAAAATTCTATTTAAAACACTACTAATGCTGTGCTTGGCATTAGCTTCTTGGCATGCCCAAGCACAAAAGATTCCTAACTCCAATGTTCCTTTCTCCTACTTTGGTGTGGGGGTTAGTGCTGGACTTACGGGTGCTGGTTTGGATGTTTCCACCAACCTTACGAAGAACTTCCAGGTCTTATTGGAGGTCAATAACTTCCAATTGGATAATTTCCAGCAAGAAGTGACCATCGATGATGCGGATATTCTAGCAGACCTTTCTGCAGGGCTCAGAAGCTATGACCTGAAGCTGCAGTACCTTCCTTTCCAACGATTGGCTCTAAAACTTGTCGGTGGTGTATCATACTTCAATACGGATGTGCAATTAATTGGCACTTACCAGGATGAAGTAACCTATGGAGACGTAAGTGTGGATGTTGGGCAATTGACAGCCGGATCAACATGGAACAAAGTAATTCCTTATGTTGGATTTGGTTTCGGGCGTGCCGTACCCAAAAGAAAGCTGGGACTATCCTTTGATATGGGGATTTACCATATGGGCAGCCCAACCGTTTCACTGGAGGGCACCAATCTGTTAGAACCGATGAAATCTCAAGAGGCACAACTACAAGAAAACCTGAACGGGTATGAGTGGTACCCACAGATGAAACTTCGATTGGCTTACAGAATCAACTAATTATTTGAAAGGTGAGGGAAGCACGCACTTTGGTGAAGAATGAAGAATGAAGAATGAAGAATGAATTTAATCACTTCATCAGCTTCCTCCTATTACTTTTTACCTATTACCTTTTACTTTATACCTCTATTAAAATGAATTATAAAAATACAATTTTGAGAGGATTATTGATCCTCCTAACACTTTTCTCTTGTACTAGTCCCCTAAAGGATATTGAACTGAACGTTAGTACAGATGTATTCTCACAAAGAGTCTTAATTCACTTGAAAGATCCTTCCAATGCTGAGAATCTGTTTAATCGAAACCTGAAAATTGAAATCCTGGACGATCCTCAGGGCATGGTGGTGAATGATCTCGGAAAGAGAGAGTTTGAAAGTAGCTATGGCTATCTTGGATTGGCCATTGACCCATCTAAAGCGACAGACGATATTCGTTTCAAGGTGAAAGTAAGTGGTGAAGGGTACTTGACGACTACAATTCCTGTACACCTTTCTCCAGAAGATAGCATGTCCGTTTATTCAGCCAATCTGGTTGATCTGGAGGCTGACGAACTTATCAACGGTGTTGATAAAGCGAAAAAAACGTTTGAGCTGATCAACAGCGAAGTGGTGACTGAAGTAGACTTTAACACTGAGGCTAGTGAGGCAGGGGCATCGACAAAAGTTAAGGTAGCTCCAGGAACAACATTCAAAGATATCAACGGAAACGAAATCTCTGGTGATGGTCTGGACGTTCAGCTAGTCAACTTTGACAACAGCAATATGGAAGCGATGTTGTCTTTCCCAGGAGGTTTTAGCCCTAACATGATTATCAATGAAAATGGAGAAGAGGAAGAAGGTAATTATTTCATTACGGCTGGTTTTGCCTCCATCGACATGTGGGTGGGCGATACAGAAGTAAAGCAGTTCTCTCAGCCTATCGACATTGAGATGACGATCAATCCTGACTTTACCAATCCGGAAACGGGTGCTGCGATCAAAGCTGGAGATCAGATTCCGGTATGGTCTTATGACGATGAGGTAGGTACCTGGACATACCATCAGATGGGAGAAGTCGTAGAGAAGGACGGAAAACTATGCGTGGACTTCCAAACGGATCACTTATCATGGTATAACCTGGATTATGAGGGAGCTATCTGTTATTCAACAGAAAGCACAGGGGCTATTAATATTGTTAATAACAACCCCGGGGATTTAAACTATGAGTTCTATACCCAATTTGTTTTTGAGGGTACGGATCAGCCTGTAGGAGCGATTTCCAAGATTCTTTCTTTCAAGAATGGCGAGGTAATTAAGTTGTACGAAGCTCCTGAAGACCGTAAAGTACAATTGGTAGTGTACAAAGGAAGAACCCGTGACAGTGAGGAAATGTTAAGAACAGAAGCGTTCTATCCATGTAGTGAGCAAGTGACTGTGGATATTACGGATCATGTAAAAGAACTTCCTCCAGCAATTAATTTAGAGGTCATTGGTTACTGTGGTGACCAGCCTATGCGACCTACCGTTCATTTATCTGTATTAAAGGATGGTAAATTATTGTATCAAGGATTGATGACTAATGGTAAGATCACTTTCTACAACCTTAATATTAATACGGAATACCTGTTTATCGCACTAGTACCAGGTCAAAATGGTTTTGATGGAGGTGCTGTTGTGACAGAAACGTTTACCTCTAGTAATGAGGTCTTTGATAATTACCCGCTTCCGGATGGGGCTTGTGATTAAGAGCTTGCTTGGAATACAATAACATCAGAGGAAGAAGGAAAGGAATAATACTTTCTTCTTCCTCTTTTCTTTTAAGATCTCACGAAATATGAATCCCTACCTCAAGTATACTTTCTTTTTCTTTTTCCTATCCACAAACTTTCTGCTGGCACAGAATGACTCCTACAATAAAGAGGAGACCCAAAAAATAATCACAGTCCTAGAGCAAAAAGCAAAGGGGGATAACTGGATCAATGCTACTGAGCAATATATAGATGATTTAATTAATGAAAATGATTTTCAGCAAGCTCATAAACAGCTCCTTACCCTATTCCATAACCTAGGAGACAAAACCTTGAACTGGAAAATAAAAGTAGTCCTTTTAGAAAGGCTAGCCTTTCTCGCTACTCAGTTGGACGACCTAAAAAATACAGAGATTTACTTATTAGAAGCCTTAAGGACTTATAAACTGCATCAAGACCAAGGCCTCTACCTAGGGAAATTACTGAATACCCTTAGTCAAGCTTATTATCATAAAGCCGATTATACGAAAGCAGAACAACTCTTACTAGAGAGTAAGGTTCTTCTGGAGCAGCTAAACTATAAGCATACCCCTCAATACAGTAGTGTTCTCAATAACTTATTATCTGTTTATATTCTTACGGGTAATGAAGCTGAGGTTAAAGCCTATAAACAATATTTTGAGGAGCTTACTCCAAACAAAGATTCATTAACGCTGGGGCAGCTTCATCTAATACAGGGACGCATTAATATTGCCATCCTTGAGGAGGATTATCATACGGCCTTATTACAATTATTAGAAATAAAATCACTCATCATGGACGAAAACGACCTTGATAATGTGATCACATACTATGAAAAGTTGTCTGAGTTATATACGATAACAAATGATATACAAAAAGCAGAAAGTACCCTATTAGAATTACTCAAAATCATTGAGCAACAAAAAGGAACAACGCATATAGATTATGCTATGGCATTGAGTAAAATAGGGTACTTCTACGACTCTATCCAACAATTTGAAAATGCCAAAAAGTATTATATCAACAGTAAGGCGCTCTTATTGAATAGTGTAGGGAAATATCATGTACATTATATCAGCACCATTAATAACCTAGCCTTAGTACATGAATCATTAGAGGAAGTAGATGAAGCGACTAAGATCTATCAGGAACTGATCGAGCTCCGCCTAGATCAGTACGAAACTCAATTTGCAACAAGCACAGAAGAAGAGCAGAAAAAATACCAAAGTAAGGACTGGATGTTTTTCTCTAATTACGATTACATGGTTGCCAATGATTTTTGGCCACCTTCTAAGCAAACTGTTGCACACCGATATGATATTCAATTAAGGTATAAGGCGTTAAAGTTTTCCCATCAAAAAGGTATTTTAGATAAAATACACGACTCCGATGATAAACCTATTCAATTGACTTATCAGCAACTCGTTGAGCAGAAAAAAAACTTGTCAGATTTATTTTTAGCAGATCAAGATATAGCCTCTACATTAGGGAAAATAAATGAACTAGAAAAGCAACTGGCCTTTCAGATAAATCCTGAAAAAGTTATACACAAAACCGTTAAAGCCAATCAGATATCAGAAGTACTGGAGGAGCATGAGGTCGCTGTAGAAATTGTACGTATGCAGTACAAGGAGTATGATGGGAGTGACTTGGTGGGGTACGCTTTTTTTATGTTAAGTTCTAAAAGTCCCTATCCCAGATTATTTATTTTGAGGAATGGAATCGCTCTGGAACAGGTTCAACAAAAATATGCTAAGGATATACACACTGCGAGAGGCTTAGGTATCGAATCTGCTCAGGAGGCTACTTCAACCCAAAGTTCCTCATTGTACAACCTATTGTGGAAACCTGTTTACAAAAAAATAAAACAACTTAATCGAAAGGTTACTACGGTTTACATTGCTAATGATGGGATATATCACGCTATCAACCTAAGTACCTTGAAAAATCCTAAGACAAAAAATTATGTTTTAGATGAGTTGAACCTGCGGTATGTTAACTCTACCAAGGACATTCTCTCGATGAAACAAGCCTCCCCTACTCCCAGCAATCATGATATCGTCTTGATTGGAAACCCTGATTATTTGAACAACCGTATCAATACAAAATCTGTAACGGCATTTACACCTCTTGAAGGCACTGAGAAAGAGGTGAAAACAATCCAAGACCTTGTCCAATCTCATCCAAACTACAATCCTATATTGAAATTGAAGGATTCTGCTACTGAGCGATTTGTTAAATCATTAAAGTCTCCCAGGGTACTTCATCTTGCTACGCATGGATTTTATACTCCTACTCATCAGGAAGAAATAAAATACTCCCTAATGAACACAGGCCTGGCTTTAGCAGATGCAGCATATTTCAAGCAGTGGAAAACAACCTCTAGCACTAAAGAAAACGGCATCCTCACGGCTTATGAGGCAATGAACATTGACCTTAAGCATACCGAATTAGTAGTGCTTTCTGCCTGTGAAACGGGGTTAGGCACTTCAGACAATAACGAGGGAGTCTATGGTTTGCCACGGGCATTCTTTCAGGCAGGAGCGAAGAATGTACTGATGAGCTTATGGAAAGTAGACGATATAGCAACCCAAAAGCTAATGACTTATTTCTACAAGAGCCTGTTATCAGGAAAAGCTATTCCATTGTCTTTAAAGACAGCCCAACAACAATTACGACAAGAATACTCGTCTCCTTATTATTGGGGCGCTTTTATATTGATGGAAAGATGAGTAATAACCTTTACTATGTCTGCATCTGTTGTATAATCAATTTCATCAACCTGCTGGTGAATTACTCTTACGTTATGTTTGGATGGTGTGATGGCCGCTAAATGGATTCCGGTTATGGGAGGAACAAAGTCTTTTTCATGTCCGAGTTCATACCGTTGAATATAAGCAACAATGATATCTATGTTCATAAAATAAATAGTTTTAGTTATCTGAAAAGTACTTTGTATTTCAAAGTTAAATAAATTAATGAATAAAAAAAGAGGCCGTGGCATAACTACAACATTATGACACGGCCTCTCTTGATTATTTAACTTTATCAAATCTTGATTATAGGGGTTTTTCGCCTAATTTTCTTAAACCGTAAAAATAACTTCTTCCCTATTCAAACGGGATTTTGGATTGATATGCGGTTGGTTTTGATCTTCCTCATCACGATAACCAATGGCTACTGCAAAAGTGGTTTTGTATCCTGTTAGCCCTAATATTTCATCATATTCTTCGGCAACAATCCCTTCCATTGGAGTAGCATCAATTTCCATTCCTGCACAAGCCGTCAAGAAGACTCCTAACGCTAAATAAACCTGTTTTACATGCCAATCATGTAACTCTTCTTCCGGTTTCTCCTTCAAGAAGTTATTGTAATATCCTACCGCACCTTCTGGTAAATTCGCATTGATTTGCTCCTCAAATAATACTTTGTTATTGATCGCACTAAATACCACTAGATGACTTGCATTCAGCACTTTTTCTTCATTAAAATAAGAGGCCTTTGCGAGCTTTGTCTTCACTTCCTCACTTTCCACAAAAGTAAAGCGCCATGGTTGAGAATTAATAGAGGAAGGACTCATATGAAGAATATCCTTCAGTTGTTCTATCTTTTCTATATCTATCTTTTTATTAGCGTCATACTTTTTAGTTGTATAACGCGCTTGCATCAAGTCTGTGAAATTCATTTTGTCAAGTTTAATTTGTTTGATACGTGTTATAACTACTATCTTAGCCCCCAATATAACTGGAGTTAAATTTTAGATCATTAAAAATTTTAACTTTGCGTT
>NZ_BAABJX010000062.1:0-157172 GCF_039543525.1 Algivirga pacifica | reverse complement strand
CTACCATCCCCCACAGTGGACTTGCACCACCTAGCCAAATACCATGCACGGCACACTAAAAAAAGCACGGACTAAAAATATAGTCCGTGCTTTTTACCTCAATGATATACTCAATCTCTGAAGCTATTTAAAACTGTCTTAGGATATCGTTCCAGGTTACCCATATCAATAACGCTAGCAATAGAATCATTCCGATTTGCTGAGCCGCAATTAATACTTTTTGAGAAGGCTTTTGTCCTGAGATCATTTCATAAGTCAAGAATACCACGTGTCCCCCATCCAAGGCTGGAATAGGTAGTAGGTTCATAAAGGCCAATACCATCGACAGTAGCCCTGTAATGTAAAGGAATTTCTTGATCATAATGGTTTTTCCATAAATCTGAGCCATTCCAACAGGTCCTGTCATGTTCTCGGAAGCATCAATCTTGTCGGTAAACATCTTCGCAAATGCTCCCAGCTGTAGAGCTACTACTCTGAAGGCGTCTTTTGTTCCTGCAGGAACAGCTTCTACCAAAGAGTATTGTTTATTGTCAAACTTAGGCAACTGCTCCAGTACAAAACCCAAACGCCCTTGCTCGCTCACAGGTGCTGCTACCGTATATAAACTTCCTTTACGCTCATATTGTAAGGTTACCTCTCCTCCTTTGTGCTCATCCAACAATTCCTTGA
Organism: Algivirga pacifica; assembly: GCF_039543525.1. NCBI lineage: Bacteria > Pseudomonadati > Bacteroidota > Cytophagia > Cytophagales > Flammeovirgaceae > Algivirga > Algivirga pacifica. The sequence continues at coordinate 156,503 of NZ_BAABJX010000062.1, read as the reverse complement.
ACTGGTAGAAGTCCACAATTTCGGTGCTATCCAAGCGTACGATATGGTCTCCTTTTTGCAAACCCGCCTTTTCAGCGCCCTGCCCAGCAGAAACCTCATTCACCACTACTGGCCAAATCGGACGAATAAATCCACCTCTTTTCTCCAGGTGCTTCAACAGATCTTGCGGTAAATCAACTTTAACTTCTTGTCCGCTTCGATCAACGGTGATATACTCCACATCCTCCGTGATGAGGATATGCCCCAAGTCGTTGAACTTCTCTAGTGTCTGTCCATTATAATTTACAAATCGGTCTCCCGTTTGGAACCCTATCTCTTCCATATACTCATTGGCATAAAGTCCTGCTTCATTCACGGACTTCATACTCAAATAGTCCGTGCCATAGGCATACTTAATCCCTACAAAGATGACCACTCCGGTGATCACATTCATAATAATTCCCCCTAACATGACAATCAATCGTTGCCATACGGGCTTGGCACGAAACTCCCAAGGCTGAGGTTCTGACTCCATTTGTTTCGTATCCAGAGACTCGTCGATCATCCCAGATATTTTCACAAATCCTCCCAAAGGAATCGCTCCTAATCCATACTCTGTTTCTCCCCACTTAAAGCTTACAATCTTTGGAGGAAAGCCTATAAAGAATTTTTCTGCTTTCATTCCAAAGGCCTTTGCTGCCAACAGGTGCCCCAACTCATGCAAGGCTACCAAAACCGATAGGCCAAACAAAAACTGGGCAATCATAATTACGGTTCCCATATATCTTTTTTTCGTTTAATGAATATTCGTTGCTAGAGAATAGTTGGTGGTGATTAGTGGTTAGTGGTTAATGATTAGTCCATAATTCACTGCTTACTTCTCACTGTTCACTGTTCACTGCTAACTCCCATAGGTTGCAGCTACTCGTCTCGCCTCTTTATCAGTCTCAATATAGTCCTGTAAAGTTGGATGCGCTATAAATGCCACTTTTTGCATACAAGCCTCATTCAGCTCCGCCAACTCCAGGAACTTAATCTCGTCGTTTAAGAAACGCTGAACAGCTACTTCATTGGCCGCATTCAGGATACAAGCCATATTACCTCCTTTTTCCAAAGCATCAAAAGCCAATTGTAAATTTCTGAAGGTTTCCTTATCTGGTTGCTCAAAAGTAAGGTTAGGATAGTCCAAAAAGCTGAAACGCTCAAAATTGGAAGGTAAACGGTTCGGGTATCCAATGGCATACTGAATAGGTAATTTCATATCCGGCAACCCTAGCTGCGCCTTGATACTTCCGTCCTCAAACTGCACCAAAGAATGTATGATCGACTGTGGGTGCACTACAACATCAATCTGTTCTGGCGTCAAGTCAAATAACCATTTGGCTTCAATCACCTCCAGGCCTTTATTCATTAAGGAAGCAGAATCAATCGTAATTTTTGCTCCCATATCCCAGTTAGGGTGTTTCAAAGCCTGCTCTTTAGTTACTTGTGCCAGATCAGCTCTTTTTCTTCCTCTAAATGGCCCTCCAGAAGCTGTCAGGATTATTTTTTCTATAGGGTTTGACTCTTCTCCAATCAGGCATTGGTATATTGCTGAGTGCTCCGAGTCTACCGGATGAATATGCACTCCTTTCTGACGGGCTTGTTCCATCACAATTTCTCCAGCCACGACCAATGTTTCTTTATTAGCCAAGGCAATATCCATTCCACGGTCAATAGCCTTAAGCGTTGGGAGCAAACCAGCATAGCCTACCAAAGCAGTTAGTACGATATCTGCATTAGTCATCTCCATAACCTCCGTCAAGGCAGACTCTCCTGCAAATACTTGAATTCCCTTACTAGCCAAGGCGTCCTTTACCTCTACATACTTTTCTTCATTTCCAATCACTACAAAGGATGGTGTAAACTCCAAACTTTGCTCAATCAACAAGGAAGCATTATTACCCGCTGTCAACACATCAATTTCAAACTGCTCTGCATGCGCTCTAACTACGTCCAATGTTTGGGTTCCAATAGAGCCTGTAGAGCCCAAAACCGCAATCTTTTTCTTTCCCATTTCCTGTAAAAAATAGATGATCTCTTATATGTCCCGGAAAGCGTCTTTTCCGAATAATTTATTGCATTGTATTTCTGAAGTAAAGATGCTTCATTCCACAATTTATTAAAAGTCTTGACTGGAAAACCTTTATAAAGTAACCGTTTTGGAAGAAGATGGTTTTAGTGGCTTTGATTGGGGGTACCACAAGAGGTGCCCCTACTTTTTACCTATTACCTTTTACCTATTACCTTTCTTTGTTTTTTTAGCGATTATCCGTTTCTTTGATTCGTCTTTGAGTCACTCTTGACAAGACGCATTCAGCCACTTTATAAACATCAAAGTAATAACGCTCGAAAATCATGAATTTTCCGGAGGAACTAAAGTACACGAAAGATCACGAATGGGTAAAAATCGACGGTGAATTTGCCTATGTAGGTATTACTGACTTTGCTCAAAAAGAACTAGGAGATATCGTTTATGTTGATATTTCTGAGGAAGGTGAAGAAGTAGACCTTGGTGAGGTATTTGGATCAGTAGAAGCGGTAAAAACTGTTTCTGACCTATTCATGCCTTTGTCAGGTGAAATCGTAGAGGTAAACGAGGGACTTGAGGATGCTCCTGAGACCGTTAACTCTGACCCTTACGGAGACGGATGGATGATCAAAATCAAACTTACCAATGATGCTGAAGTAGCAGATCTATTGGACGTTGCGGCTTACAAAGACCTCATCGCCTAAATAGACTGTTCTTTGACGAAGTTTACTCACTTCAAAGAAGACTTCTAGAAGAAAACACAAAAAAGATGCTCAGGAAACGATAATCGTTTTTGAGCATCTTTTTTTGTGTATCCTAGTCAATGTAATCGACGGGCACCCACGAGGGGACTCCGACCTTCCTTTTTGGTAGTAATCGACGGGCACCCACAAGGGATGCCCTTACTTTTTACCTTTTACCTATTACTTTTTAACGTATATTTGAGATACAAACTCAAGTACTACGCTACAGTTTCTGTACACTTTTTGCACTACATCAAAAGGATAAAAGCATTCCTAAAATATATTAGTAATTATGGTGGCAAATCTTTCTCTCAAGCTTCTAAGAATCAGTGTTTTTTTATTTTTCGCCCTCAGTATAACTGCTTTCTGTCATGCCCAACATATTATTATCAATGACAATGCCCGTTATACAAATCAACAATTAGTCACTCTACAGCTCAATTATGATGTGCCAAAGGAGATGAGAATTGGGAACTCTGAGTACTTGCTAGAAAGTGCAGAATGGCTTCCTTTTCAATCAGAAATCCCTTGGGAGCTCTCTGAGAACGATGAAACAAAAACTGTTTATGTACAATTCCGGAATGTTAAAGACAAAATATCCCCTGTTTTCAGTTCTAAAATAATTTTAGACACTACTCCCCCTGAACGCTGTGCCCTCTACTATGAGAGAGGAGTACATGCCAACACCACCGCGCTGAATTTTAAGTTATATGGACAAGGTGCTTCAGAGGTGATGCTCAGTAATACGGAAGACTTTTCAGAGAGTTTTTGGGTCCCTTTTAATGAGCTATATTATAACTGGCGTGTTCCTGAAGGAGATGGAGAAAAAACGGTATATGCCAAGTTCAAGGATCAAGCTGGCAACATCTCTCCTATCAAAAGTTGTCAGGTAATCGTAGATCGCCTACCCCCAAAAGCCCTCAACGTTGAAGTAGAGTCTCCCTATCTAATTGTCGATTCTGCTCGCCATATGGGACATCTTGCGCATACTGCTGTCGTCAATCTAAAACTCAAGGCAGAAGGAGCTGAGTTCATGAAGCTAAATCATACGCCTTCCTTTACCAATGAACGTTGGAGGTTATATCAGGAAGAGTTTAAGGAATGGGTAATCCCTGAGTTTCCACAACAAGAGGTTTACTATAAAGTTTACGCTCTTTTCCGAGACAAAGCTGGTAATGAAAGTGAGCCTATTCATACCACCATATATGTGGATAACCTTCCTCCTGCCAGTAATACGGTATATATTAACCAAGATAAGCCTGCTACAAATACTCCTGAGGTGACACTTTACCTCAACTCCAATGGTGCCCATGAGATGCAAATCAGCCATGATTCCCTGTTTACCAACAAACCATGGATTTCCTTTCAAGATAAAATAACATGGACACTGGATACGCTAAATCTTAATACTGATAAGGTTGTTTATGCTCGATTTAGAGATAAAGCACATAATATCTCTAAGATTGTTCACGACTACATCACCTATGACAATATTCCTCCTCAAAATTGTAAGGTTGTCTTGCTTAATGAGTACAAACGTAGTTATCAACCTTATATTCAGGTAAAACTTCGCTCAGAAGATGCCCATTACTTCAAAATAGGAACCGAGGAGAACTTTGCCCAGCAAGAATGGAAATCCTATACCCCTAGTGCCTTTTCTATCCATATTGGAGAAGGTGGATATGGGGAAAAGACCGTCATCGTACAGTTTCAAGATGCTGTAGGCAATAACACTAAGCGCTTTACAGAAAAGATCACCTATGCACAGGTTGCCAATCTATATGAAGTGCACCTGGATCAACGTAATTATTTCTGTACCAACCCACAGCGAGAGGTTACCGTAGATCTTAAGACGCAAAATGCTCACGAAATGATGGTGGCCAATACGCCAGACTTTAGAGGAGCTGTTTGGCAACCCTTTCAAGCTTCTTTTCCCTGGACACTTTCAGAAGGAGATGGCCTCAAAACAGTATATGCCAAAGTGAGGAGTATCTCCCATGACCAGAGTGAAGTACTTCAAAGTACTATTGTATTAGACGCTACAGCTCCCACCTCTCCACAAATACGACTCAAGCCACTCACTTTTGGAGAGCGTCTTTCTGGGGAAAGGGATATTATCATACAACTTTCCTCTATTGATGCAGACCTCATGCAGATCAGTGAGGACAGCAACTTTAGTGGGAAAAACTGGCGCTCATTTAGCAGCTTCCCTTTTTATTACGCCTTTAAGAATAAAACCGAAGGAAAACGTACACTTTTCTTCCGCTTCAAAGATACTGCAGGCAATATTAGTAAGACCTCTCAAGGTACTATCACCTTGGACTTCACTCCTCCTTTGGACCCATACATTGGAATTGTAGAGAAAAAAGATGAGCTTCTTCCTGTACTTTCTAATATGCCCAAAAGTGGTAATATACGTACCGTAACGGTCAATGCACATGCTGCAGGCGCCAAGGAAATGAAAATAGCGGAAGATCTTCGATGGAGAAATACACAATGGCAACCCTATGCACAAAGTGTTGAGCTTACGCTGTCAGAAGGCAGTTCTGAAAAAAGAGTATTGGCACAATTCCGTGATTCTTTAGGGAATGTATCCCGACTTATACAAGATCACATCCTCATTGACCAGCAACCACCAATGCTCACTACTTTGGAGATCCATGATCCCAATATTACCACCAAAGGAAAAATCGTCAAGCTTAAACCTAAAGCCCAAGGAGCACATCTTCTGCTTGTGGGAGAAACCGAGGATTTTGCCAATGCTCGTGTATTTAAATATCCCATAGGACCTATCGACTGGGAGTTTGTGGGGGAAGAAGGTAGAAAAATCCTTTACTACAAGTTCATGGACTACTCTGGCAATGCCTCACCTACCCAAGAACTTTCTGTACTACTAGATACAGAAGCTCCTAAAAATGGGCGTATACAAATTAATCAAGGCGAAGCGCTAACCAACGAACGTCTCCTCTCTCTACAACTAAATATAGAAGAAGGAAGTGAGATGATTATCAGCGATAGACCTAACTTTCCACTTCCTGCCCGATGGGAGCCTTACCAAGCGGAAAAGAGCTGGAAACTTGATGATTTTGATGGCCCGCATACCCTCTATGTCAAGTTTAGGGATGATGCATTAAATGAAAGTCCCGTTTACCACAGTAAGATTATCCTGGACCAGACACCACCACTTATAGCGGGCTATCATATCTATAAAGAAAGAATAGATGAAGAAGAATTTGAGGGTAGAACTTTTGTCCAAAAGAGAAAGTTAGAGTACCTCAACGCCAAGGAGCAAAGTAGAGAAGTCACCGTACATGTCAATGCCTCTGAGGATACGGAGTTTGTCCAAATCTCTTTGTCTGAGAACTTTGACGGTGCTGAATGGAAACCTTATCGTCCTCTTTTCCAATGGACTATTTCGGGTATGGGCAACATCCCTGTATACCTCCGCTTCAAAGATCATGTTGGTAATGTCAGCAGTACTTATCAACAAAAGTTTTATATATTCTAGGTTATTGCATCGTTGAACTGAGCGAAGCTCAATACAACGATGCAACAATCTATTTTTCATTCTTCACTTTTCATTCCTCATTAAAAAAGCCATGTCGGAAATCCGGCATGGCTTATATTGTCTGTATTGTTTATGGAAGCGTTTTTTCAAACACGGTAAGGTTAAAGGATTAGTACATCTTGGGGGATAATCCCCCAAAGAATTAATACCCTCCTCTCAACTTATAAGTTTCTGCTACCTTGCGAATCGCTACGATATAAGAAGCAATACGTAAAGAAACATCATATTCTTGAGCAGCATCATAAACACGCTCAAAAGCATCTTTCATAATTCTATCACTTCTACGGTTTACACGTTCAGCGGTCCACTTGTATCCCAAACGGTTTTGGATCCACTCAAAGTAAGATACCGTTACCCCTCCTGCGTTAGCTAGGATATCTGGTACTACCACAATTCCTTTATCATTAATGATTTTGTCGGCTCTTGCTCCTGTAGGTCCGTTAGCACCTTCTACGATCAATTTCGCTTTGATCTTATCAGCATTGTGGTAAGTAATTACGTCCTCCTTTGCAGCAGGCACCAGTACGTCCACATTACTAACCAACAACTCTTCATTGGTAATTGGCTCTCCACCTGAGAAACCTTCCAAAGAACCATTGTCCGCTCTATATGCAATTGCAGCCTGAATATCCAAACCTTTTTCGTTCCAGTAAGCACCGGTGTGATCACTGATTCCCAAGATTTTCAACCCTCTTTCTTCCAAAAGAACTGCTGCGTTACTTCCTACGTTACCAAATCCCTGAATAGCACAAGTAGATTGAGTAGGGTTCATTCCCAAACGTTGCATGGCTGCCAAAGCAGATACCATTACTCCACGTCCTGTAGCTTCTACTCTACCCAATGATCCCCCTAAGACCAAAGGCTTACCCGTTACTACTCCGTTCACTGTTTTACCTTGTGCTTTAGAGTATTCATCCATGATCCATGCCATCACCTGAGAATTTGTTCCCATATCAGGAGCTGGAATATCACGGTCTTCACCAAATACCTCATTCATCGCTACGGTATAAGCTCGTGTCAAACGCTCTAGTTCTCCCTGAGACATTTTCCATGGCTCACACTTGATTCCCCCTTTGGCACCACCGTATGGAATATCCACAACGGCACATTTCCAAGTCATCCAAGCGGCTAATGCTTTTACCTCATCAATATTCACTTCCGGATCAAAACGGATACCACCTTTAGAGGGGCCCAATGTATTGGAGTGAATTACTCTATATCCTTCAAAGACCTTCTTTGTCCCATCATCCATGGTAATAGGTAAAGATACCGCTACCTGTTTTGCTGGGCTTTTTAGTACTTCATAGGTTTCTTGGTCAAGTCCCAATTTCTCAGCAGCGATATTGAATCGCTCCATCATTGACTCAAATGGATTCTCCTTATCTTTAATAGGAGCCGGTTCTATATATGCCATGGTTGTTATCTGTGCTTAATAAGTGATTAGAAGTATAAGTTCTATCGATTTATCTACTTGATTTAAGTGTAAGTTTTACGCTACAAATGTAAACTAATTTTAGATATTTCAATATCTGATCATAAAAAATTTATATTTTTATTCCATATCATTAACAGGGAGAAATCTAATTAGTTATTTTTTAGTATGAAAAATAATTAAAAACAAGCCTTTATAATAAAGTGTATAATTTACAGATCAACCTTTTAACCTATAAATAAAATGGAAATCACGAATGATTCCGGTATAATATTTCGCATTTAATTCTACGGCTCTTTTATTAAGGATAAAGGAGAAAATTAAATCCCTTATCCTTTTTTACCCATTACCTTTTGCTTTTTACCTTTTCCCTAGTCTCTGTGGGCACAGCATTCCTATTTTGGTGGAAATAATCTTATTTTATATTTTTAGAATACAACACCTATGATTTAACTTTTCTGCTGTGAAAACATCCCTGAGAATCTCTAAATTATTTTTCCGTTATCGCCACTTTTTATATATGAGTGGAGGGATACTTCTTATCTTAATAGTATTGCACCTTGCGTTTCCTTTTAAGCCTTCTATCTCTTACTCTACGGTATATACCTCCAGGGAAGGTTCTGTGCTAGGTGCCACTCTCAACAATACCGATAAGTGGCGCATGGAAGTTCAATTGGAAGATGTTTCTGAAGAACTCATTACAGCTATCCTCTTTAAGGAGGATCGTTTTTTTTACTACCACTTAGGTGTCAATCCTTTATCCATCATTAGAGCATTAAGTAATAATATACTACAGCAAAAGGTAACTTCTGGGGCTTCTACCATCAGTATGCAAGTGGTACGACTACTCACTCCCAAGCCTAGAACACTAGGAAATAAAATCATAGAAGCGATTCATGCCATACAGTTGGAGCTCTCCTTTTCTAAAAAAGAAATTCTGGAAATGTACCTTAACCTCATTCCCTATGGAGGAAATATCGAGGGTGTGAAAGCGGCTTCCTTGTTATACTTTGATCAATCTCCCAAGCAACTAAGTTTATCCCAAGCTACTATTCTGGCGATTATTCCCAACCGCCCCACTAGTTGGAGAATTGGTCAGGACAATCAAGCTATACAAGAAGGAAGGGATAAATGGCTACGGACATTTGAGGAAGCAGCTCTTTTTCCCAAAACATCTATCGCTACAGCATTTGATGAGCCTGTAAATACCTATCGAAGGAATATTGTAAAAAAAGCTCCCCATTTAACCCGTTGGTTAGGTCGAAAGTTTCAGAAAACATCAAAAGTCAACACCACAATTGACGCTTCACTACAGTTCCAAACCCAAACGCTGACCAAAAGGTATGTACAAAAGCTACACCATTATGGGATTCATCAAGCGGCAGTACTTGTTATTGACAACGAGCATAGAGAAGTGTTGGCCTATGTAGGCTCAGCTGACTTTCACAATAATCGTTTTAGTGGTCAAATTGATGGAGTAAGGGCATTGAGATCACCTGGTAGTACTTTAAAGCCTTTTATCTATGGAATGGCTTTTGACCAAGGGATCTATACACCACAACAAAAAGTGCTGGATGTGGAAACCCATTTTAAGAACTACTCTCCAAAAAACTATGACAACCATTTTCATGGAAGTGTCAGCATAGCTGCTGCCTTACAACAGTCCTTGAATATCCCAGCGGTGAAAGCCTTAGACAAAGTGGGGTTATACCCATTTATACAAGCACTTAAAAAAAATGGATTTGAAAGCATTGGAAAACAAGAACATCGACTGGGGTTGTCATTAGCCCTGGGTGGATGTGGAGTAAAATTGCTAGAAGTAACCAACTTATATGCTAGTTTGGCTAATAAGGGAACTTATATGCCACTGCGCTTCCTATTATCAGAGCAACCGACTACACCTCAAACATCTCAAGCTGTAGTTAGTGAAGCCTCTGCATACATGTTGCAAGATATTCTAACCGAAGTAAAAAGACCTGACTTTCCTCAGCAGTTCCTAGAGAAAAGTAACCTTCCAAAGATTGCATGGAAAACAGGCACCTCCTATGGCAGGAAAGATGCTTGGAGCGTAGGTTTCAACAAACGCTATACCATAGGGGTATGGGTGGGGAACTTTGACGGACAAGGAGTATATCGACTCACTGGAGCACAAGCTGCCGCTCCTTTATTATTTGAACTATTCAAGGCTATTGACTCTAATGCCAGTCGCTCACAAGCTTTTTCTTACCCTGAAAGATTACAGGAAAGAGACGTTTGTGCTGTCAGTGGGAAAATCCCTGAGTTCTTTTGTGATAAAACGGTTGTAGACTATTACATTCCTCAAGTATCACCCACACAAAAGTGTACGCATATGCACTATGTATTTACCTCAGAAGATGATATGCATAGCTACTGTTCCGATTGCTTACCTTATAATGGGTATAAAAGAACATTATACCCGAACTATTCTCCTGCACTCATTGCCTATTATCAGAAAGAAAATATTCCCTTTGAGCACACACCCCCTCACCTGAATAGCTGCAAAGCCGTACTCAGCGATCATCCTCCTACCATTACCTCTCCATTAGATCGCCGTACCTATATTACAGGAGGAGAAGCAGTCCAATTATCTTTGGAATGTCAAACTAATCAAGAAGTAGAATATGTATATTGGTACATAAATGATCAGCTACTAAAAAAGGTAGACAGTCAAGAGGCTCTTTTCTTCACTCCTCCAAAAGGAGAGGTGAAAATTTCCTGTAGCGATGATAAAGGCCGAAACACAGACATCTATATTACTGTTATATAAGCTGCCGAGTTAACTTTTGTTTATCGGTTAATTAAGTTTTCCAATAAAAATAAAGGTACTACTTCCAAATGGAGGAGGAAGGAAAAATAACTATTCAAGGTTTCTATTCCTTTATCCTTTATCCTTTATCCTTAAACCGATTGAAAGTAGCACTTAGTGATAAGTTTACTTAGCAGTCAATGCACTAAATTGATATAAGACTACTCCAACACACGATAATACTTGAAGATATGATTGAAATTTCTGGAATTTTAGTATTAGGATTTTTTGCACAATGGCTTGCCTGGAGGGTTAAGGTGCCTGCCATCTTACCTCTGATCATTATTGGTTTAATGATCGGTCCCCTTTCCAGTATCATTCTGGGAGAGGGAAATAAGTTCATTGATGGAGATATGATCTTCCAAGGTGATATGCTATTTGATGTGGTGGGGTTATCTGTAGGACTTATTCTATTCGAAGGAGGGCTTACCTTAAAAATCAAAGAGATCAAAACACTAGCCCATACCGTTCGCAACCTTATTATTGTGGGAACTGTGGTCACCCTCATTGGAGGGGGAATAGCCCTACATTACATTATGGGCTACTCCTGGCATATTTCCTTTTTGTTTGGCGCGCTGATTGTTGTGAGTGGCCCAACCGTTATTGGCCCTATTCTACGTAATGTCCGTGCCAATAATAATATTGCTACTATTCTGAAATGGGAAGGTATTCTTATAGACCCTGTAGGCGCACTGGCAGCCATTCTGATTTATGAATTTATTATCAGTGGACAGGCAGACCAATACTTCACACTTTTCGCTCTTCAAGGGTTTATGATTACTGTCCTCGTAGGACTTATTGTTGGAAGTTTATCCGCTAGTCTCATCTATTTATTACTACGTAGACAAATGATCCCACATTATCTTCGGAATACTATTATCCTAGGGATTGTGATTCTCACTTTTGGATTATCAGATATGTTACACGAAGAGTCTGGACTATTAGCGGTAACTATCTCAGGGATGATTATAGGGAATACCCGTTTGGAGGAACTCAAGCATATCTTATCCTTTAAGGAAGATGTAACGATTATTCTTATATCCTTCTTATTTGTCATGCTCTCCTCTCGTATCGATATGGCCGACCTATACTCATTATTGAATATTAAAATTCTAATGCTCTTTCTGATAATCGTCTTTATCTTACGTCCAATTGTTGTATTTATCAGTACCTATAATTCTACCTTAACCTGGAGAGAGCGATTATTCATTGCTTATATCTGTCCACGAGGAATCGTTGCTGCTGCAGTGGCGTCCCTTTTCTCTGTAAAATTATCAGATGGATCTTTCCAAGGTATTATCTCAGCAGAACAGGCAGAGGAGGCTAAAATGCTTTTACCCCTAACCTTTATGACTATCGTAGGAACTGTTGTACAACAAGGACTTACTGCTAAAAAGGTTGTAGAGCTCCTAGGAGTTGGACGGGTAACGCCCAATGGCATTCTATTTTTAGGGGCCAATGAAACTGCTCGCTATCTGGCCAAGTTCCTACATTCCAAAGGTATCCCCGTGATGTTATGTGATACATCCGCCTACAATATTCGGGAAGCTCGGAATCTTCTACTTCCTGTTTATGAAGGAAGTATTCTTAATGATAAAGCGTTAGAAGAAATTGACTTCTCACAGTACGGGCAAATGTATGCCACTACCTCCAATAGCGATATCAATATGATGGCTACTCGTATGATCGGAAGAGAGATCGGAAGCCATAATACCTATCGTCTTATTACGAATGCCGAACAGAAAAAAGTAGGGCCTGCTCCTGCTAACGTTCTTTTTGGTGGACAATATGATTTTATAGGTATTACACAGTTTATTCGTACACGTCCAACTTTTGTCGAGAAAAAAGTGCAAAACAACCAAGAGTTTATTGAGTTATTGCAAAAAAAATCCGTCAAAGTTCCTTTGTTTCTCATTTCCAGCAACCAAGCCGTCACCCCTATTAGCCAACTAGAACCGATGCAACAAGAAATACAAGAAGGAGACACCGTTGTATATTTTGCTGTCGAATAATGTCCTCCCCTTTAGCATTAAATTTATTTAACATTTAATAATGTTAAATCTAAAGTTTCCTGTGCGCAGTCCTTATAAAATTTGTAATATTGACTGTTAGGATTTTACCATTTTTTGGAAGAATGATGAAGGCAGGCAAGGACGCTCTTTATAGAGCGACAATTGACTTTGGAAATACATATGGAAAGGTAGGCATCTTTTATAAAGATGAATTGATCAAGGTTTATTCAAGGCTCACAGCATCCGATGTAAAAAATTGTTTGCAAAACTATGTCATCGAGGAAGCGATTATCTGTAATGTTGGAGAAAATAAGGATTTTTTAACAGAGGAGCTTCTGACCTTTATCCCTTTTGTGATGTCTTTTAACCATAAGACGTCTCTTCCAATACACAACTTATATACCACTCCTCATACGCTAGGTCTGGATAGACTGGCAGGCGTGATGGGTGCAAAAGTACATTTTCCTGAGGATGCTTGTCTGGTTATTGATATGGGGACATGTGTTACCTTTGACTTTATTGACGAACACAACCAATATCACGGCGGCAGTATTTCTCCTGGTCTTAGCATGCGTTTTAAAGCTCTGGAAGCGTTTACAGCTCGTTTACCGCTATGTTCTACCAATCCTGAAATAGGATTAATAGGAAATAGTACGGAGCAAAGTATACAATCTGGCGTTTACCACGGTTTAAAGGCAGAAATCATAGGGATCATCCAACATTATCAGGAAAAATTTGGCAAAATCAAGGTAATCCTGTGTGGTGGAGACGGAATTTACTTTGAAAAAGCTTTAAAACCTTTCATCTTTGCAGACTACCATTTAATCCACTATGGGTTAAATAGAATTTTACGGACGAATGAAAAAAATTTATAGTTTACTTATACTAGCCTCTGTATTTTTTAGCTATCAGGCCAAGGCACAGATTGCCAATTCTCCCTACTCTATTCTGGGTACGGGAAAAATCCTTGGACTAGGAGGAATTCGTAATCAAGCTATGGGAGGCGCGGGTGTCAGTATGGGAAGTACTCAGCAAGCCAATATGTTAAACCCGGCTTTATTGACCTACAACAAATACTACACCCAATTCGAAGCCGCTTATTATTTGGAGCGCAGAAACCTTTCACAGGAAGGCTTGCCGTCTCAGCATGACATAGGAGGAAACATCAGTTACTTCCACTTTGCCATGCCACTGACTAAATGGTGGAGTATGGGGTTTGGGCTTCGTCCAATTACTTCTATTAATTACACCATTAATAGTATTGAGCCTATCGCCAATGATAATGATGCTATCGTAGAGTACTATAATAGACAAAAACTTGGAGAGGGAGGGGTAAATCAAATTTATTTTGGACACTCTTTTGACCTTGGAAAATATATCACAGTCGGTATTGAAGGAGATTTCGTCTTTGGTAATATCGACAAACGCTTTAAGTCAAGCTTAATCGGCTCGACTACCGCAAACAACACCAGTAAACTGGAAAGAGTTAATCATCGACAGTTTACCTATAAACCAGGCGTGTTGTTTAAGATTCCTTTAGCGGATGAAGGCAAGAAAAGAATCAATATCGGTGGTACGTATCAACCAAAGATGGATTACAAATTTGAATCAAGTGTTGTGATTATACGTTCTACGACTATTGATACTCCTATTGATCTGGATACGTTGACGTTCAATGATGAATTGAAGCAAACATTTCCAGAGGTGTATACTGCAGGTATCAGCTATGAGCATGCAGGAAAGCTAAGTGTAGGAGTAGATTATGAGTTGAAACAACTGGATGATCAAGAGGTTTTCGATAACAGCAACTCGGTATCCTTTTTCCAATTAAGCAGAGCTGAGCGTATCAGTGTTGGTGGTGAATATACACCTGACTTTATGTCGGCTACAAGCTATTGGAAACGAATCACCTGGAGAGGTGGTTTTAAATATGAAACATTGGACTATAAAAAACCATTCAATGAGCAACTGGAAGGCCGCTCACTGGAGGATTATAGTTTCAACATTGGTGTTTCTTTCCCTATGATTAAGAGTTTCTCAGCCCTATCATTGGCTGGTGAGTATGGATGGACTGAAGACGACCTGGGAGAGGGCATCAGAGAAGAATATTTCAGAGTACAACTTGGACTAACAATAAACGATCGCTGGTTCCTTAAACGAAGAGTGAATTAAAAACAGATTATCATTATTATGAAAAAGTTTGGAAGCATCCTTTTACTATTCTTTTTAGTAACAAACCTGACTAACGCTCAGGAAGATGCGCAGGCAAATGCGACATCAATGAAAACAGAAACAGCAGCAGACGGCTCTGAGAAAAAAGGCTGTGATGACAAAGGCTGGTGCTGGGGAGAAGACGTTCAGACATCAAAAGAGAAGTATACCTTCATGTCTGACGAAATCAAGGCAAAAAGATACGAGTCTGCCAAGGCTTCTTTGGACTGGTTATTGGCAAATGACCCTTACCTTCATAAAAACCTTTACATCAAAGGCTTGAAAGTGTATAAGGCATTGGCTAGTAAAGCAGCAAAAGCAAAAGATCCAAAAGAGTCGGAGTACGAGGACATGGTACTTAAGCTTTACGATATGAGAACTAAATACTTTGGAAAAGGGGATAAAAACCTTTCTTACCAAGGGATGTACTACTATCGTTACCTAAGTGACCGCCCTACATTTGATGACAACTTGGACAAGCACTTGGCTTTCTACGAAGAGGTAGCTGAAGCAGAAGGTAAAGAAGATGCAAACTACAGTAACGTTCAGTCACACATGGCAATCGCTACTAAGTTGGCATTGAACTTCAAAAACCAAGAAATCAAGTTCAGAAACCTTGACGCGGTAAAAGCACAACGTAGTATCATCCTAACTTGGGAGCCATACTTGGAAGATGCACAGCAAGGCGCTACGGCAAAAGAAAAAGTAGACGCAGCTAAAGCTGAGTTGGTAAGATTGGAAGAAGAGTTCAAGACTACAGACGCAGAATACAACAAGTATGCTACATACAATGTAGACTGGTACATGGATAAGTACAGTGCAATGGCAGAAGTGATCGATTACAACATCGAGAACGATAAAGACAAGTATAAGCCAAAGTGGGAGTCTGTAAAGTCTACCATTGACAGCAAAATGCTTCCTGCAATTGTAAAAATCGATGAGGATTTCGTAAACAACATCTATGGTCCTATCTTCGAGGCTAACAAAACAGATGTTAAAGTAGCGAAAAACATGATGAAGTACTGTCTAATCGCTAAGTATGTAGACAGCCCATACTTCCTAGAAGCTTCTGTAAATGTATTCAACAGCGAGCCAGACGCAGGTCTTGCAAACGTAATTGCAAAGCAATATGCTTCTAAGGACTCTCTAAGCAAGGCAATGGACTACATGAACAAGTCTATTGAGCTTTACGAAGAGAACCCTGCGAAAAAGGCAGAAGCGTTGATCTCTCTTGCGAAGTTCAAGAACAGAGCTGGACAAAAGTCTGCTGCTAGAGCTGATGCTTTGGAAGCTGCTAAGGTTGACGAGTCTATGGCTGCTGAAGCTTACACTTTGATTGGTGACCTATACTACGGTTCTTACAAAGATTGTTTCGATATCAAAGACGAAGTAAAATCAAGAGCATGTTACCTAGCTGCTTACGATATGTACTCTAGAGCAGGAAACTCTGCGAAGATGGCTGAAGTAAAACAACAGTTCCCATCTATGGCAGACATCTTCCAGCAAGGATACGAAGCTGGTAAGCCTATTCAGGTAGGATGTTGGATTGGTGGTACTACGATCATCCGTAAGAGACCATAATTCCAGCTACACTAGCTTAAGAATATAATGATAAGGGTCTGCAGCAATTATGCTGCAGACCTTTTTAATTTTATTTAAGTACTTTATACTCCAATTGTTGCAAAAGGAATTGTACTTTTGCGCATATCTTATTCACTATTTTTTTACACCATGAAAAATAAGCTGATCTCACTACTTTTATTAGGAGCTATCTTTGGAGGATGTCAAAAAACAAAAACAAAGAAAGAGCTGTCCTTAATGCTGGATCCCAACACACCAGAATATATGTCTAAAAATGTCGTGATGACTGTAACGGAAAACACCAAGCTCAATATGAAAATGGAGGCAGCTTTACAGTTACGCTACAGCGATGGCAATGAGCACTTTCCGGAAGGTATTTTTATCACGACTTACGACCCCAAGGGAGAGAAGCAGTCTACTCTAGTGGCTGACAGCGCCATTTACTACGAAAAAGAACACGTCTATAAAGCGATGGGAAATGTTGTCCTTATCGATCTGAACAAAGAGCAAACCTTAGAAACAGATACCCTAAATTACAATAAGAATAATGGGGATATATATACT
Organism: Algivirga pacifica; assembly: GCF_039543525.1. Classification (NCBI taxonomy): domain Bacteria; kingdom Pseudomonadati; phylum Bacteroidota; class Cytophagia; order Cytophagales; family Flammeovirgaceae; genus Algivirga; species Algivirga pacifica. The sequence goes on along the minus strand of NZ_BAABJX010000062.1, from coordinate 139,515 downwards.
GACACTAAAGTTAAAATCACCGCAGACGGACTAATTACTTATGGTACTGGACTAAAAGCCAATCAGCATAATCCAGATGATTATGAAATCCTTAATGTAGAAGGGTCTGCTTATATTGATTAATTGGAAAGAAGCGAATTTCAAACAAAATAAGGAAAAAGATAAAATGCTACGCACGATTGTTTTCGTCATGGGAGTTGCCTTTTTTATTATCGGCGTACACCAAAGTATGACCATAGGCCTGAATGAAAGCTACTGGCTTTTTAATTTCTCTGCCGTATGTTTACTTCTACTCTTATGGCTGAAAAAACGTAAGGAAGAAAAAGAAAAAAAGAAATAGTTAAGGAGGAAGCTATGAAGTTCAAACCACTAGAAGAAATTAAATATTTACTCATCGTTTGGGTCATTTATACCGCCTTTTTCTTTGGCGTTATGTTGATCATAGAAAAAGAAGCGGAGTTCTCCTACTATATACAAGGAATGCTGGTGATGATGCTCGTTTCTTATATTGTACGGGTTATTTTAAAGATTATGAAAAGCCTGGAGTAGCATTTCTGTTCATGATGTTTAGGTGAGCTTCGCTCGTTCATGATGTTTAGTTGAATTGTTAAATGGAGCTTCGCTCCATATACATAGTATATTGATTCAAGTTGATGTATTTATCGAAATCCAGCAACACATCAACTCGAGTCAACTCATCACGAAGTGATGAAACTCAACAAATCAACTAAACATCATGAACGAGCGAAGCTCACCTAAACATCATGAACAAATAAGTTGTCCTTAGACAGTTTTTCCCGTCCAGGCATTCAATCCTCCCTTTAGATTGTAGATGTGCTTAAAACCAGCCTTTACAAGCTTCCTACAAGCCTTTCTACCTCTGGAACCAGATTTACAATACACAAAATAGTGCTTATCCTTATCCATATGGCCTATACGCTCCTCAAAATTGGGCATCATTATATCCATATTAAAGGCATTATGTAACTTCTCCTCTTTATGCTCCTGACGTGAACGAACGTCAAGAATAAAAGGCTTGGATGTATCTCTTAACTTAGCAGCAAATGCCTCATCCTCTAATTCTGTAAAGCCTTCAATCCCTTTTCCAAAAATTCCCTTGATAAAATCTAGCATATCTTCTGTTTGTTTTTGTTTATATAACATCAACCTCTCCTCCTCTATCCCAAACATGTACAAAGATAAACAATTGGATTATTTAGGAATAAAAAAAAAGCAGGGTAGGACCCTGCTTTTTTCGGTTATGCTTTTAACTGTTTACTACTTTGATAAACAAATGAGTTTTATATCAGATCTTATATCAAATAATTTTATGGACTTGATTATAGAGCAATTGTTTCCGTAACATCAGTCTCCTGTCCTTTGATACGAACATAGTAGATACCGCTCTTCAAGTTGCTCAAGTCAAAATGTTTTACTGGCTTAAAGCCTTTCACAAAGCTTGTAGAATATACCACAACCCCTCTTGTGTCTGTAATCTTGATATCAAGGGCTCTTTCTGCTTGCTTGTTGAAGATAATGTTCAAATCTTCTCCGTGCAGATTAATCTGGTAAGGCATATCCAATCTAGCCAATTGATAATCTTTCATTACTACAGTTTGCTCGTCAGTAATCTCCAAGATTCTAACGACTCTATTGTCCTCAAACTGCAATACCATTTTATATTCTCCTGCTGCAAGCGCTGCAAAGTCAAGGCTTGCTTTTGTTTCTTTAATCCCTTCGAACTTTCTGTGCATTACCAGTCTGTTCGTCTTATTGTCTGAAAGGATGAAGTTTACTGACTTACCTTCCATGTCCTTAAGAACTAGTGTAGCTGCTTGTTGTCCTGTTGCTACTTTAAAGCTGTATGTAATACCTCCAGCTAGAGGTTTGAATGCTGCAACACTTGCTTGAGTTGTTGAAACAGAGATGATTGTTACAAGCACTACTGCGATGATTCCAAAGATTCTGTTTACAGTTTTCATATTATTATAGTTTTTATTGAAGTCTTACTTTATTAATTATCGTGTGTCAGTCCTTTGTCTTTCAGCACCTTTTCGCCCCGCTGACAATACAAAGCAGCACATAATCTTTCGATAAGTCAATAGTCTATTTTTTGAAATAAAATTCCAAAAATTACACTTATCATAAAATTTTAGATATGACAAAACTACACTTATAGAATATTATTTCATGATAAATTGACACTTTTCAAATTTTATACTTCAATACCTCATAGATGAAGAAGATCCTTTGTTAAGTGTCCTGAGAACAAGAATTCCTTGTATTTAAGAAAACAAACTTTAATTTTAACTTTTTTTAACACTAATAAACCCCAGTTGTACACTTAATATCCTTGTTTTTTTCAAAAAATGATTTTTAGCAGTTTTCAAGATACACTATAGCAGATAATACCTAGCAACATAAAAAAGCCCATACATAGACTGTATGGGCTTTTCACTTATACGCATAAATCGTTATCTATCAACTACTTTTCCCTAAGAAGTTTGGCAGATCCAATTTCTTGGCAATACGGTAAGCCGCATTGATTAAACCTACATGACTGTATGTTTGAGGGAAATTTCCCCATTGACTTCCATCTCGTTCATCTACATCCTCACTCAACAGCCCCAAATGATTGGCATATTTGGCTATTTGATTAAAATAATCAATTGCCTCATCTACTCTTCCTACACAAGCCAGTGCTTCTATATACCAATAGCCACAAATCAGGAAAGTAGAAGAAGGTGTTCCGAAGTCATCTTCATGTTTATAACGATAGAACAAGCCATTTTCTGCCTTTAACTCCTTTTCCATTCCTTCTAAGTGTATTCTGGCTTCCTCTGAACGAGGATCCAAATATCCCATGGTAATTAACTGCAAACAGCTTGCATCCATATCCTTGGAACCTACCGCTTGCATATACACTCCCGTCTCAGGGTCTTTACATGCCTCAATCTTCTCTATAGCCTCTTTTTTCAGCTTTATGGCCTCTGCTCTAAACTTATCATCCTGAAAGTAATCGGCTATTTTCTCTGCCGAGCAAGCTCCAGCCCAATGAAACAAGAAAGTATAACAATGTAGCTGTGCCTTATTCCTAAACTCCCACAACCCTGCATCAGGCTGCTCCATTGTCTCAGAGATCTTATAGAGTAACTTCTGGAGGTTCTCTTTGGTATACTGTCGATGGGGGTTACTGAAGCGCTTATCATTATAGAAAGGTAATAGCGATACAAAGACCTGCCCATAAACATCATTCTGAATATGTGTATAGGCATCATTACCAATACGTACAGGTTTATTATTTCCCTGATACCCACTTAAGTCTAACTCTATCTCTGTCAGTTTTTTTTCTGCTGTAATACTATAGAGTGGCTGTAAATGTCGTTCGGTCTCCCTACTGGCCACATTTTCGATGTAACGGAAATACCCTTCCATTTCTTCAAAGTGACCAATATTATTGAAGGCGTTCAGCGTATAATAGGTATCACGCATCCAACAATAACGGTAATCCCAATTTCGTCCACTACCTGGATGCTCGGGTAAGCTCGTAGAACCGGAGGCAATGATTGCACCAGTATCCTCAAACTGATGTATTTTAAGAATGAGTGCAGAGCGAATCACTTTTTCTTGTGCAAACGTACCAATACTGGTTGATTTCACCCATTGTCTCCAATACCCTTTCGTCTTCTGATAAAAAGTCTCTACCGTCGTTTTCAAAGAAGCTTCCAAAGGAGTTCCATAGGTCATCACCAAGTACACAGCTCCACTGAGGACAAAATACGATTCATCCATAATGTAGCTCAATGGAATGTTTGTCGTCAAGCGCATGGGCTGCTCATATCCGATATAGCGAATATGATTACTTCCTTGAGACTTTTCAGGTTGGACTTTCCCATATTCTGCCATGGGTTCACACTCCACTTTTATTCTACAAACCCCATGCATAGGTTCGATCTTACGAATCAGCATCAAAGGTTTATAGTAACGATCCGCCTGCGTAAAACGGGGAGCAAAATCCGTCACCTTAAAAGAATCACCATTTTCCTGATGAAATTCGGTACACAGAATATTAGTATTGGGTACATAATATTGTTGAGTCGTAAAATCTTCTGTTTCCGGAACGATCGCAAACTTCCCTCCTTTTTCTTCATCCAGAAGTCCTCCAAAGACAAAACTACTGTCAAACTTGGGCCAGCAAAGCCACTTGACATTTGCCACATCATCGACATAAGCCATGTATGCGCAATTGCCAATTACTCCCATGTTGTATTTATGTGTGGTCGACATAGAATGGTAATTTGTTTAAGGTTTATTAAATTTATTTATAGGATTATTTAGCGCTTGTTTGGAATACTAATTCAGACAAGCTCTTATGATATAAAAGTTAGCTGAAAAGTCAAGTCAAAGGACATTCACCTGAACCAATAGCTATAAGATAGTTAATTTAAAAAAAAAGCTGAAAGCCATTTAAATGACTTTCAGCTTGAACTACATAATATACAGTCTAAAAACTGCTATTTGTCGTTAAGTCTTCAAGAAATGTGCTTACTCAGCACCTTCCTCTGTTGCTTCTTCCTCATCATCCTCAAATACTTCAGGATAATTTGCAGCAAGAAGGTTATACCAGTTCACCAATTTCTTGATGTCTGAGTTGTATACTCTAGCTTGATCATAGTTCGGTAGAGCATCTTCCATAAACTCTCTCAAAGAAGCTTCATCTGCAACGTTCACGTCTGCTTTTCCTTCACACTTTTCGTGGATCATTTTAAATGCATCCTCCAAAGGAATAGACTCCTCAGCCTCTCCAACAACATAGATAGAGATTTCCTGAAGTACTGAAATTCTCTGGTTAGCATTCACTACCATTTTCTTCGTTCCTCCGATCTCCTCTACGATAACTCCTGTGCGAGTAGGTTTCAAAATTTTATACAAACCAGGTTTGCCTGCTATTGCAGCTACGTCTCTTAATTTCATCTTTAATATACTTTATGCTGGATAATAATCTCAAGAAAGCCCTTTGTACCTACTGAGTAAAAACAAAGGGATACAAAAGTAAATAATCTACTTCAACTATTCTATGTTGCCTACCTTTTAAACGTAAAAAAACCTGCAAGAATAGTCCTGCAGGTTTTTTTGGCTACATATCGTTTTTTAGTCTAGCGTAATTTCTAGCGCCAAACCTCTTAATTCGTGTACCAATACGTTGAATGATTCCGGAATGCTTGGCTTCGGCATGTTTTCACCTTTCACAATCGCTTCATAAGCTTTTGCTCTACCAATTACATCATCGGACTTCACTGTCAAGATCTCACGAAGAACGTTGGATGCACCGAATGCCTCAAGTGCCCAAACCTCCATCTCACCAAAACGCTGACCACCAAACTGAGCTTTACCACCCAATGGCTGCTGTGTAATCAATGAGTAAGGACCGATTGAACGGGCGTGCATCTTGTCATCTACCAAGTGACCTAGTTTCAGCATGTACATGATACCTACTGTTACTGCCTGGTCAAAACGCTCTCCAGTGTTACCGTCATATAGGTAAGCACGTCCAAATCTAGGTAGTCCTGCTTCTTCCAACTCTAATCTTACTTCCTCTTCAGAAGCACCATCAAAGATTGGTGTCGCATACTTTCTTCCTAGTTTTCTACCTGCCCAACCTAGGACTGTTTCGTAAATCTGACCAAGGTTCATACGAGAAGGTACCCCCAATGGGTTCAAACAAACGTCCATCGGTGTTCCATCTTCCAAGAATGGCATATCCTCTTCAGGAACGATCTTCGCCACAACACCCTTGTTACCGTGACGACCGGCCATCTTATCCCCTACTTTCAGTTTACGTTTCTTAGCAACGTATACTTTTGCAAGCTTCACAATACCTGTTGGTAACTCATCACCTACCTCCAATGTGAAACGATCACGTTTGAATCGGCTGGTCAACTCGTTACGAGCAACAGTATAGTTTTTAACCATGGCTGCAATCATTGCGTTAACTCTTGCATCCTCAGTCCAGTTCTCCAAAATTAGATCACCCAATAGGTTCACTTCCTCAGGAACTGCGTAGCTTGACTCATCTTTATAAGGGTTTCTCTCTGGGAACAAGTTCTTCTGAATGTTCTCATAAGAGAATTTCACTCCTTTGCTCAAGATCTCCTCACCGAACTTGTGGAATACTCCCTGAGAAGTCAATCCATCCAACAACTCAGTCAGTTTGTTGATGGCTTTCACCTCAAGTCCTTTCAGGTCTCTTGAATATTGCTTTTTAAGTTTTTCAACCTCAAGCTTGGCTTTCGCTCTCATGTCCTTGTCTTTCTTAGGACGAGAGAACAACTTAGTATCAATTACTGTACCTCTAAGAGATGCAGAAGCTTTCATAGAAGCATCTTTCACATCACCTGCCTTATCACCGAAGATTGCTCTCAATAGCTTCTCCTCTGGTGTAGGGTCAGACTCTCCTTTAGGCGTAATTTTACCAACAAGAATATCTCCTTCCTTGATGAAGCTACCTACACGGATAATACCATTCTCATCCAGGTTCTTCACTGCATCCTCACTTACGTTCGGAATTTCAGAAGTCAATTCTTCCTCACCACGCTTAGTATCTCTTACTTCAAGTTCGAATTCTTCGATGTGCAATGAAGTAAACACGTCATTTCTTACAACTCTTTCTGAGATTACGATCGCATCCTCAAAGTTGTAACCTTGCCATGGCACGAATGCCACCAACATGTTTTTACCCAATGCCAACTCTCCTTCCTCAGTAGAGTATCCTTCCGACAATACTTGTCCTTTCTTCACAAGATCACCTCTTTTTACCAGAGGTCTCATGTTCATACAAGTATCCTGGTTGGTTCTTCTGAACTTCACCAAGCTATGCTCTACGATCTCATTATCGAAAGAAGTCAGACGTTGGTCCGCAGAAAGGTCATAACGCATATGGATTTTATTCGCATCTACGAATGCTACCTCACCATCTTCTCTCGCTAACAATACTGTTCTAGAGTCAATCGCAACACGTCTTTCCAGACCTGTACCTACGATTGGTGCTTCAGGCTTCAACAATGGAACTGCCTGACGCTGCATGTTGGATCCCATCAAGGCACGGTTGGCATCATCATGCTCCAAGAAAGGAATCATAGATGCGGCTACCGATACAATCTGGTTTGGAGCGATATCCACATAGCTAATCTCATCTGGTGATTTCAATGGGAAGTCACCTTCAAAACGAACCTTCATTAGCTCGTCAGTAAATGCTCCCTGCTCATTCAGATCAATCTTCGCTTGTGCGATAAATACGCCATCTTCCTCTTCTGCACTCAAGTAAGTGATATCTTTGGTCACCACACCCTCTTTCACCTCACGGTAAGGAGTTTCGATGAATCCCATAGAGTTCACTTTTGCATACGTACAAAGTGAAGAAATCAAACCAATGTTTGGACCTTCCGGAGTCTCAATTGTACAAAGACGACCGTAGTGTGTATAGTGAACGTCACGAACCTCGAAACCTGCTCTTTCACGAGAAAGACCACCTGGTCCCAAAGCGGAAACTCTTCGTTTGTGTGTTACCTCGGCCAATGGGTTTGTTTGGTCCATGAACTGAGATAACTGGTTTGTACCGAAGAAAGAGTTGATAACAGATGACAATGTACGAGCATTGATCAAGTCTACTGGCTTGAAATCCTCATTGTCACGTACGTTCATTCTTTCTTTGATTGTACGCGCCATACGCGCCAAACCTACGCCAAACTGGCTATGCAACTGCTCTCCTACTGTTCTAACACGTCTGTTTGACAAGTGGTCAATATCATCCACTACCGCTTTAGAGTTGATCAAAGTGATCAAGAAACGGATGATTTCAATGATATCGTCTTTTGTCAAGACTTTTTGGTTGTTGGTATCCGGGTCGTGCTTCAACTTCTTGTTGATTCTGTAACGACCTACCTCACCCAAATCATAACGCTTGTCAGAGAAGAACAAGTTTTGGATAATCTCTCTTGCTGTTTGCTCATCTGGAGCTTCTGTATTACGAAGCTGACGATAGATTTGCTCAACGGCCTCTTTCTCAGAGTTAGAGTTATCCTTCTGTAACGTATTATAGATAATTTGGTAATCTGCGATATTGATATCTGCACGGTGCAAGATAATCGTGCTAACCCCTGAATCAAGGATCAAGTCAATATCACTTTCTTCGATCTCGTGATCACGCTCTAGCAAGATCTCGTTACGATCGATAGAAACTACCTCTCCAGTATCTTCATCTACAAAATCCTCTGTCCATGTTTTCAAAACACGGGCAGCAAGCTTTCTACCCACTACTTTTTGCAAAGCAGCAGATGTAGCCTCAACTTCCTCTGAAAGGTTGAATAATCCTAGGATATCTCGGTCACCACCCCATCCAATTGCTCTTAGAAGAGTTGTTACCGGGAATTTTTTCTTACGATCGATGTACGCATACATTACGTTATTTACGTCGGTCGCAAACTCGATCCAAGATCCTTTAAAAGGAATTACCCTTGCTGAGTAAAGCTTTGTACCATTGGTATGCTTTGATTGTGCAAAGAACACCCCTGGAGATCTGTGTAGCTGAGATACAATAACACGCTCTGCACCATTGATCACGAAAGAGCCACGCTCAGTCATGTAAGGAACTGTTCCTAAGAACACCTCTTGCTCGATGGTCTCAAAGTCTTCATTGTCCTCATCATTACAGTAAAGCCTTAGCTTTGCCTTCAAAGGAACGCTATAGGTCAAGCCTCTTTCGATACACTCGTCAACCGTATACTTAGGAGGATCCACCGTATAGTCAATAAACTCCAATACGAAATTCTCTCTGGAATCCGCAATTGGGAAGTTTTCTTGGAATACTTTGTAAAGACCCTCTTCTTTACGTTTATCTGGCGGGGTATCTAACTGAAAGAAATCTTTAAATGACTCAAACTGAACGTCCAGAAAGTTAGGATAGTCCATAATTCTTTCTGCTGACGCGAAGTTTTTCCTGCCGTGTGTGAATGTAGCCAAGGTAATATTTTGTTTGATTTTCGGAACAAACTTTATCTGCTATAAAGCATCTCTTAAAATGCTGAAAATGCTCTCAATAAAGTACTATTTATGCAAAATAGGGTGCAAAACTACATATTTACTTTTAAGGTGCAAAGGAATTATGTAGAATACATCCCGTGAAGATAAGAATTTTTATTAAATATTCGTTAACCTAGGTGCCTGCATTTCAATAATATTTCCTAAAAAACCACTCTTGTGAGAAAGTTCCCTCAAGGGTATTTTTTATTATTATTTTTTCATCAATGAGCGTATTCCGTCATTTAAATAACTAGCAATACCAATTTGTCTCACAACCACCTTCCCTTCTGAAGAAATAATAAAGGTGGTAGGGATGGAATTACTGCGATACATTGCAGGGCGCTCAGAGCGCAAGCGATAAACCGGAAAAGAAAATCCCTTTCTCTCCATAAAATGCTTTACCTTTTCCAGATCCTCATCGACAGATATCATGACAAAGGCTGCTTTATCTTCTTTTTCCAGCTCTTGATACAGCTCTTCAATTTCCGGCATCTCGGCGATACAAGGAGGACACCAAGTAGCCCAGAAGTTCATAAATATATTTTTACCTTTCAGTTCTGACAGAGCCATATGATTTCCTTCCAAATCTTCTAATATCATATCATAAGAAGCTTGCTCAGGCTTATGCAATACAGAAGCCTCCCTCAACCCTGTTGCCAATGTTACTCTTTGTAATAATCCGATCACCTCTGTGTGTAAACCTGTCACATACAACCCTAAGATTACAGCAACGGTAATACCCCAGCTTTTTAGTTCTTTCTTCCAGTTCATGTTTGCGTTTGCTTATTTACCCTTCACTTTAACCTAGAGCTTGTTTGGTATCCATATTTTGAGAATAGGGCACTAAACAGACTCTTACTCTAGACGGAATGAGCAATATACGAAAAAAAGTCACCACCCATAAGCTGCCAACTCTTCTGTTAAGGTTCTGTGGGAAATACAAGGGTGTTATGTGACTTTAGACACCTTACGACAAAAAAAGACATCGAAAAAGGATAAGTCTTTCGATGTCTATTACTCGATGTCTTTTAATCATATATCATTGTTCAATATCTATTTTGGAGAGATATATTTCTACTCTGCGGTTTTGCTGCCGTCCTTCTTTTGTATTATTAGAAGTTAGCGGTTCTTTCTCTCCATGATACTGTACTTTCACCTGTGCAAATGACACTCCTTTTTCCAACAAATAGTGACGAATTGCTTCGGCCCTCTGCCTGGATAGTATCAGGTTATCATCACTGGAACCTACTGCATCAGCATGCCCTTGCAATTTGATCATATAATTCCTGTTTTGTATCAATACCTGACTAAGCTTATTGAGTAATGCGATGTCTTTCCAATACAGGTCTGCACTTCCCACCCCAAACTCAATCGCATATTCCTTTACCGATGTAGAAGCATCCAATAAAAATAGTCCTTTTTCCGCCGGTGACTCTGCTGTTGATAATGGTAACTTCCTATTGGCGTATAATGATGCTGTTGTATCCGGGACTATACCTGCTTGCCTATCGACTATATCTTTTGCTAATTCCACTTTATTCCAACGACCTTCAGCCCTATAAATATCCGATAAAGCTGCCGCTGCAGTATCTCGATTACTCGCCCAATAAGCCAAGCTATCCTCCCATACAAAATACGCATCAAAGTGCTCTGTGTTGATTTCACTTAGGTTAATAGGCTCAGCCCATTGCTGCCAGGTATCATCCAATCGCTCTGTTCTGTAGATATCTGCACCACCTTTTCCTCCCTCACGCTCACTAGAGAAGAATAAGGTCTTTGTATCTCTCTGCAAAAAAGGAGATAACTCATAAGCCATTGAATTAATCGTTCTTCCTAACGACTTTGGCCTTGTCCAATGCTCCTTACCTGCTGACAAGCCCTTTTTAAAACTAACAAATAAGTCATCCTGCTCCTTTCGTCTCCCACTACTCATCACAATCAACATTATATCCCCTGTAGCGCAAACACTCAAGGAGCTTATATCTTTCAATCCCGGAATCTCTACCTCTATTGCTTTACTTTCTCCACCTTCTAATACTGCCTTGGATAAGCTAAATAAATGTATTTCTCCTTGATAAACCTGTTTTACATAAAGTAAACTATCCGTAACTCCCACGATAGCTTCCTTCCCTCCTTCCTCAAGTAAGTGAAGTTGTTGTTCTGCTCCTGTCTCTACATCCAGACACCATGTCCCATATTTTATAGTCTGCTGTCCTGCTTCAGGGCGATATATCCTTGTAAACAACAACTGCTTCTCTCCGAAAGACAAAGGAAATATTTCTTCATGTATTGAGCTCACCTCCTCCACTTTCTTAAGGTCCGAAAAAACAAGAGTATCCTGTGCGAAGCTCATCGAAGTCCCTAGGATACATAATAATGCTCCCATCAAACTCCACTTAGCATTCAAAAAAAAGTATTGTTTCATTACCAAAAACGACGGTCAAAAGTTTTATTATCTCTATTCAATATAAAGGAAAGGGATAGCTCATGCATTCGAAAATCTGTATTATTAGGATCCCCAATCAGTAAGTCAAAAGAATACCCAAATTTAATCTGAGGGGAAAGCATTACAGCTGTTATAAAATCGACAGATTCGTTTGGACGATAATTTACTCCTGCCATAAATTTCTGATCGTATATCCACTTGACTCCTGGGCTAATCAAGGAAGGAGTATTCGTTCTTAATAGTAATAATACATTAGGCTGTAACTCTGACCTTCCCCCAAGAGATATCCTCATTCCTGCCATTATTCCGTGAACATCTTCCATTTTATTACTAATTGCGCTAGAGTCATTCGCCGTATTTTCTAAATTCCCTCCTAACACATTCGTGTACGCATAACTCAAATGATATCGCTGACTATACAGCGTTCCTCCCATATTTAAATAATAGAATAGTTCCTGACGACCTCCCTTATCCAGAAGTTCTAAGTAAATTTGATCATTCGAGTTTCTCATTGTATAATCTATCACATTATACCTGGAACTCGAAACTAGTGCTGCCGCTCCAAAAGAAGCCTTCCAGCGCTTAGATAAAGGCAAATGAAAGGCATAAGATAACTGTCCTTGATACTGTACGATACCTCCGGCTTTTATACTCACCAAGCCTGCTCCTAATCCATGTTTACTACGGGCTTCAAAAACTTCCTGACGTTTCCTTAGTCCTCCACCATGCACCTCTGTTTCCACTTTTGTATCATGTCGACTAAAAAGTGTCTGGTCACTGGTACGAAAAGTAATATTAGGGCGCTTGACTGTCTTTGTTTCCTGCCCATACTTCTTATTTTCACCTGTCAATGCTAAATTAATATTCACCTGCATTGTTGTAGGGGTATTCACATCTCCCCCTCCATTATCTCTTATCCCTAAATCTACTGCTGAAAAAGACTCTATTCCCGTAAATGATGGGTTGTACCAAGGAAGTGCCTGAGAATACTGTGTTAAATAAAATTGCTGGGCATCACTCAAAAATGGAAACAAAAAAAGGAATAACGCTGAAAAATAACGTATATAAATACTCATAAATGGATTATTTTACTCTATTAGGATATGCAAAACATGAGTTGTTCGATATGTTCAATTACAATTGAACATATCGAACGAATACTGCTTAGAGCTTGCTTGTAACACTGATTCAGACAAGCTCTTATCGAAGAATTGTTACCGTACCTTTAATTGGCGCCTTGTTTCCTAAAGCTACCACATAGTAGTATACTCCTACAGGTTGCTCCTTGCCTTGGTATCGGCCATCCCATTCATCTCCTTTCTTGGTTTCAAAAACCTTATTACCTGCTCCGTTAAACACGACTACATAAGATGGGGTATACTCTTTTATGCCATCGATATACCAAGTGTCATTTACGCCATCTCCGTTTGGCGTGAAAGAGTTATAGATTACCAGTTCATCCAGTAACTTCACAGGAACGGCCATCTTTTGTGTTACAGACTTTACAGGAACTCCATTATCAGTAGATTTCACAGTAAAAAATAAAGTTGAACGATCTGATGGAACTGTTTTGATAAGATAAACTTCTCCATTCGGTAATATTTCAAAGAAAGAATCACTATTGTCACCACGGTCGTCGTCATCGTCATCGTCGTCGTCATCGTCGTCATCGTCGTCATTCTTCGAATTAAAATGATTAACTAACTCATACATATGAGAATCTTCTTCATCTTTATCTTTCGTATGAAGGGTTCCAACGTAAATTGGTACCACTGCTCCTTCTTGTACATATACCGATGTTTCTTCCCACTCAATTTCATAAGGAGCACGGTTCACATTGATCACTTTCACTTGTACCGTTCCTTCTGCTGTTTCTCCATCCTGATCGGTTACACGTACCTTTAGTTCGTAAAACGATTGGCGGTTCGCCTCCAGATTTCCGGCTACACTTAACTTACCTTCTACTAAGGATACGGCAAAATCCTTGGCTTGCTTCTGATCAATCAACTCAAATGTCAGCGACCCTTCCTTATCGCTTCTCGCAGGTACAATACCGAATACTTCCCCTACCGGAATATCTTCATGAATCGTATACATACTATCAGCATAGAAATATGGCTTTGACAAACGCTCCTGCAGCTTCACCATCACTTTTGCCTGTGCCTTCAACCCTTTAGCATCTATGGCCTCTACGGTCAAGAAGTAATACTCATCAGCATCCTCTATCGACAACTTATCCGTTGCCAAAAGTACATCATGCTCTAAGGTAAAGTAGCCCTCCTCGTTTCCTTTCACAATACTATAAGTATAAGGAGCGATTCCTCGATAAGCCCTCAAGGTATCCAAAGGTTGTTCTAAAGCCTCTTGCGTATATACTTCTACGACGGTATCATCAAGAACAGGTAAATGAAATGCCTTGAATATAACCTCTTCCTGATACGTTAGTCCCTCACTATCCTCTACCTGTACCAGCATACGATAAATGGTATCCGGGGAGTTATAGAAAGAAGGATCTGCCACTACCTGCTTCCCATCCAAGGAAAACATCCCTGGCCCCTCTGGTAATGTAAAGGTATAGGTTTCGTTCTTATCCTCATCCTTGGCAGACAAGGCGCCAATCACACTTCCTGTCGCCATCCCCTCTGTTTTAAGAATTACACTGTCAGAGAAAGTAATGTCAAATGGTGCCTCATTCACATCCGTGATCACAATCCATTTTGGGTCTTCATAAGTAACAATCCCTTGATCCGATACTTCAATAACGATTCGATATTCATCATCTTTTTCATAATTCAAGGCACTGTCAAGCAAAAGGCTATCCCCACTGATACGAAAGTAAGCATTGTCTGCACTATCCTTATCCAAAGAGAAACTATATACGCTAAACTCATTGGTATTGATAGCTTCTAATTTACTCACCAATGCGCCGACTGGAAGGTTTTCCGGAATAGAGTCATTGAATAGCCTCACTCCTTGTGGCACTCTTTTCATCTCAATAAAGAAGCTCTCCTGTAAAGTAAGCCCTCCTTTATCTTCCGTCTCAATTCTCACTTTTAGCGTAGAAGACTTTCCGTATAGGCTAACCTTTGTAAACAAACTATCGTTACGAATCTCAAAGGCATCATTGTGGCTATCACCTTCCCCTGTAACAAACGTATAGGTATGCGTATCGCCAAAATCTACATCCTGAGTACTTAATGTACCCACAAAGCTTCCTACGGGTACATTTTCCCAAATACTATCAGCAGCTAAGAATAAGCTATCGGGCTTCTCATTTACATCCAACACCTTCACCACTGTACTACCTATCACTGCGTTTCCACTCAGGTCATAAGCACTTAGCCCAACGGTATAAAGATTCTTCGTCTCGTAATCCAACGGCTCACCCAAGCCTAATTGTCCTGCTGCCGGAGCAGACTGAAAAGCCCTATCATCTTCTGCAGAGCTAGGCCCTCCTCCAAAGCCAAATATACCTGTATAGGTTGTCGTGCTGTACACCAGATGATCTACGGCATCCCTATCTACTGCTAGTGCGGAACCAATCACGAAAGGTTCAAATTCCTCTTCTGGCTCCAAAACCGTTTCATTGACATAGATGGTATCGGCCACCAAAATTTCCGAAGGATTGTAATTGGAGGCTGTAATCACTGAATGCCCATACCCTGCCGAAATTTTTCTTATTTTTCTTCCTTTCAATACCTGTAGTTCACTAGCCTGTGAGAAAGTCTCATTTCCCCACATCACCAAACTAGAATCCTCCAAAACAGCCATTGTGTGATGATTGCCGGCCTCTATATTAATAACGCGTCCTTGGATCTCCGCCGGAACCGGCCCTTGATTGAATAGGGATTGATCTCCCCAAAATACGACGTTTCCATCCTCCAGTAATGCCAATGAGTGTAACTCTCCGGCTGCAAGTTGTTTGACATTGCCTGTCGTTACAGCTGTCGGAATATCAGTTTGCCCTTCGTCATTCTTACCCCAAGCATATACTTCTCCAGTAGTCGAAAGCGCTAACGTATGAAAATTTCCCACACTGATTGCCTTAATTGCAGGCAACCCTACCGGTATCGCCAATTGTTGATGTGTGTTGTCTCCCCAAGTCAATACACTTCCATCTTCTTTCAGAACAACCGCATGTTCATCTCCAGCGCCTATTGCCACTACCTTTGCTCCTGTATTGACCTCTGCCGGAATATTATCAGAAGTCATAAACTTATTCTTCTCCCCATGGGACAGTATATCTACTGTTCCATCATTTTTTAGGACTAGCGTATAGTAAAAGCCTGCAGAAACCTCCTTTACATCTTCAATGGAAGTTGTACCCTGTTGAATCTTTAGCGCTCCAAAGTTGACCACTGCCGTATGTACATAGCCTGCTGAAAGAGACGATACCTCAGTAGCATGATGGGGTAAGAATAGTTGCTTATTGGTTTTCTCTCCTGTATCAATAATGATCTCTGATACAGTCTGGGCATGTAAAGCAAAAAAAGGTCCTATAAAAGCGCCTGCGAAAAGCACTAATAATCGAGTTATTTTAGTCATTCAGGTATTAAAGTTTTTGAGAGTAGATAAATGCCTGTAAGTGATATAAATACGAATACCATCAAGCTTCGTAACCTATTAGTAGCAGCAAAGAAAGTCTTTATTGTGTCCTCTATCTGCACACTTATTTTTTTTGAGAAAAACAACCTCTAATCGGTTAATGCAGTATTGAGAGTATTCGATTTTTAATTTCAGCTAACGAAAATACCACTATTTATCCTTAAAACAATGTCCCTGTATGTTTATAGTACAAAAAAATAATAGATCTATTATCTATAGTGTTCAAGTTCAACTATGGCTAAGGGCGACCACTTGGGGTCGCCCCTACAAATCATTCTTCATTAATACTTTCCCCACTTGATATAACTCTCCAGGTCTTTGTCTCCTCTACCCGAAAGATTAACGATGACTACATCATCCTCTTTAAAATCAATCTTTTGAAGGGCTCCGAAAGCATGTGCTGACTCTATCGCCGGGATGATACCTTCCATACGGCTCAGCTGTATCCCTGCCTGCATGGCTTCTTCATCGGTTACGTATTGGAATGACGCTCTACCTGAAGCGAACAAATGTGCGTGAATAGGCCCTATACCCGGGTAGTCCAACCCTGCCGATATAGAATAAGGCTCTACTACTTGTCCATCCTCCGTCTGCATCAGGATTGTCTTACTGCCATGCAATACTCCCGGCTTACCCAAGGCCGTGGTTGCGGCAGACTCCCCTGACTGTACCCCGTGCCCTGCGGCCTCTACGGCAACAAGGTTTACTTCCGGCTCATCCAGGTAATGGTAAAAGGCTCCTGCAGCATTACTTCCCCCACCTACACAAGCAATCACGTAATCTGGTGTTTCTCTACCGATATGCTCTTTCAACTGAATACGCATTTCCTCCGAAATCACCGACTGAAACCTAGTAACCATATCGGGGTATGGATGAGGTCCCACCACAGAACCAATGATATAATGTGTGTCTGTTGGATTATTGATCCAATGTCTCATCGCCTCATTGGTTGCATCTTTGAGGGTTTTACTTCCACTAGTTGCCGGACGTACCTCTGCTCCTAAGATACGCATACGCTCCACATTGGGACGTTGGCGAGCCATATCAATCTCTCCCATGTAGACAATACACTCCACCCCCATCAAGGCACAGACTGTCGCTGTTGCTACACCATGTTGACCAGCTCCTGTTTCAGCAATAATTTTCTTTTTACCCAAACGTTTTGCCAACAGGATCTGACCAATTGTATTATTGATCTTGTGCGCTCCCGTGTGATTCAGGTCTTCACGTTTCAGATAGATATTCGTTTTATAATGCGCCGATAAATTAGGAGCATAGTATAAAGGAGTCGGCCTCCCTACATAATCTTTCAACAACTGGTCAAACTCCTTCTGGAAAGCCTCTTCCTGAATCATTTCCAAGTAAGCCTGCTTCAGTTCATCTACGTTCGGATAAAGCATTTCAGGAATAAATGCTCCTCCAAAATCACCATAGTATCCGTTTTCGTCTGGGGTTTTAAATGTCATAAGTGTTATTGTTTGCTTGTGTATTTTAAATCGTTAAGACTGCAGTCCCTTCTTCAGTTCCTTTAATAAAGTAACATCTTTCAGGGCCGGAGCGTTTTCAAATCGACTATTCACATCAATTCCATATAATGTTGATAAGTTCAGCTGCTTCACTTCTTCGAGATTTTCCAAACTTACCCCTCCACTTAAAAAGAAAGGCACCTTACTATCATACCCTTGAAGAACCGACCAATCAAATGTCTTTCCAGTGCCTCCGTGCTGCTTGCTCTTGGTATCAAAAAGGAAGTAATCGACAACCTCCTCATAAGGTTTGAGTACAGAAAAATCAAAATCCTCCCCTACACCAAATACCTTAAAAACCTCATAGCCTTGCTCACGCACCTGTCGACAAGTTTCTACGGACTCTTTTCCATGTAACTGTATCACCTGCAAGTCATATCGCTGAGCAATTTGCAGCAACTCCTCTACCGGAGCATTCACAAATACCCCTACCTTCTTCACTTGACCCAACGACTTAATAAAATCAATGGTCTCAGGAATATTTGCTACAAATCGAGGGGACTTCTCGTAAAAGATAAACCCTAGGTAGTCAGGAGATAATGTCAGTACCTCTTCTATATTTTGCGGCGCTCGCATGCCGCATACTTTTAACTTCATTTTGTTCATGTTGTTTAGTAGAGCTTCGCTCGTTCATAATGTTTAGTTGTTGAATCGTTGAATCCGTTACACGGCGTCTCGAATTTTCCCTTCGGGAAGTTGATTCGAGTTGAATTGCTGAGGCAGTAAAAGCTGCCTCAGCAATTCAACAACTAAACAACATGAACGAGCGAAGCTCTACTACTAAACATTATGAACAAAAGCTATAGTTGCGCTATAAACGCTTTACAAGCGGCTCCCGGATCTGTGGTTTTCATAAAATTCTCTCCTATCAAGAAGCCTTCATAGCCATATTGTTTCAACTGCTTGATCGTCGCAGGATCACTGATGCCACTTTCTGAGATCTTCACAAAATCCCTTGGAATGAGTTCAGACAATCGAATAGAAGTTTCAATACTTACCTCAAAGGTTTTAAGGTTACGGTTATTTACCCCTACCAAGTCCAAATGCTCATTAAGGTGATCTGTCAATTCTTCTTCACTGTGCACTTCCATCAATACCTGCATCCCTAGCTCTTTGGCTTTCGCTGCTAATTGCTTCAATCTTGCAGGAGGAAGACAAGCAGCTATCAACAAAATAAGATCCGCTCCTACTGACTTTGCTTCATAGATCTGATATTCATCTATAATAAAATCTTTTCTCAAAATAGGTGCTGCATTGATTGCCCTTGCTGCCAATAGATCATCAATCTTTCCGCCAAAAAACTGCTCGTCTGTCAACACAGATAATGCTGATGCTCCCGCTGCAATATATTCCTCCGTTACATCCGACACCTTTGCTTCTCCATTAATCAATCCTTTGGAAGGAGACTGACGCTTAAACTCTGCAATAATCCCTGAACGATTTGGACTAGTGATCCAACTCTTAGCCGAAACAGGCTCTCTATCAAACCAAGGGCGGCTCGACAGTTCATCAATACTTCTCTTTACTTTTCGGAGTGCTACTTCGCCTTCTTTGTGGGCAACAATTTTATCAAGTATGTTCATGTTGTTTCTAATATTTATCCATCATACTACTAACTAGCTCTGTTGAGTCCATTACATGGCGTGTTCTGTGTGCCGTTGAGTGGAGCTTCACTCCGTTTAGTAGCCCTTCGGGCTGTTGAGAAAGAGCAGTACTGCAGAATCTCAACTTGCGAAGTACATCTCAACGGAGCGAAGCTCCACTCAACGGCACGCAGTGCCACTCAACCAGCGGCGTAAGCCGCCTCAACTGCTCCCACGGTTATAGGATAGTTGTAGACTTAGATAGTTCTACCAATGTATTGAAAGTTTGCAAGGCTTTTCCTGACAATAAAGCCTCTCTCGCTTCTTCCACTCCCTCTTTTGGCGTAATGCCTTTTCCACTACTCAAGGCCATTCCGGCATTGGCAAAAATGGCAGCATTCTGCGCCTCATTTCCGTTCCCTTTTAGGATATCCATGAAAATCTGAGCCGCTTCTTCTACGGTATTCCCTCCATGTAGTGCTTTTGCATCTACTATTGGCAAACCTAAATCCTCTGGACTATACACCTTCTCCCCTTCATTAGAGATCACCTTAAAGTCTCCCGTCAATGAAATCTCATCATAGCCATCCAACGCATAGACGATCGAGAAGTTATTCTCAGTCTGCTGCTGTAAATACGTATATAGTCTAGCGACTTCCAGATTAAATACTCCCAAAAACTGTTTCTTTGGAAAAGCTGGATTTACCAATGGCCCGAGCATATTAAAGAAAGTTTTCACGCCCAACTCTCCACGTACTGGTGCTACATTTTTCATGGCTGGGTGAAATAAAGGAGCATGTAAAAAGCAGATATTCGTCTCATCCAAACTTTTACGCAACAGGTCATGGTCATTGGTAAACTGATACCCCAAATGGTCCAATACATTTGAAGAGCCACAGACAGAAGAAACACTCTTATTTCCATGTTTGGCAACGGACTGTCCTGCTGCTGCCACCACTACAGACGATAGCGTCGAAATGTTGAACGTATCTTTCCCATCTCCTCCTGTCCCCACAATATCCATCACATCGTAATCACTAAGGTCTACCTTAACACACAGCTCCAGCATAGCATCCCTAAATCCGGATAATTCTTCCACGGTCACCATACGCATCAGGAAAACCGTCAAGAAAGCCGACATTTGGCTATTGTTATACTCTCCCTTTGCTAATTTGATTAAGGTATTCTTGGCCTCTTCCCGGCTCAAGGTTTTATATTCGAATAGTTTATTTAATAGTTGTTTCATGATTGTTCTATATTTTCAAACGTTCAAGATGACTTACAGCGTGGTTAGGTGGTTAGGTGGTTGGTAGGTTAATCAGCTGCCAATCCTTTCAATCTAGTTGAAAGGAGAAAATTAGACTTTATCACGGTTTACTTCGTATGATCAGAAAATACATCCCTAGTTTAAAAGTAGTCAGTACAAACCTTAACCAAGGTAGTAAACCGCTTGGTCCAAGAGCAATTCCTTACTCGTACCTCGTTCGGAATTTGAACTCTTGAACTTCCTGCTTATAGATAAACACCTTTTACCTTTTACTTCTTACCTCTTACCTTTTACCTCTTAACTTATACCTTCCCCAACCAATTCTGTATCATCTCCTTCCCAAACTGCGTCAAGACCGATTCCGGATGGAACTGTACTCCCTGCACATCATACTCCCTATGCGCTACAGCCATCACATAGCCCTCTTTGCTTAATGCGGTAATCTCAAGTACAGACTCATCAATACTTTCCTTATCTATTATCCAGGAGTGATAATGTCCTATGGAAAAAGTCTCTGGTAATCCTTTGAATAACTTGGTCTGCTGGTTCAGGATACTGACCTTTCCTTCAATACCATGCAATACTTCAGGGATGTTATATAAAGTAGCCCCAAAAGCTTCTCCTATTGCCTGATGTCCAAGGCATACCCCCATAATACTCTTACTACTTCCATAGGTTTTCAGTAACTCAGGCATAATCCCTGCCTCTGATGGGATTCCTGGCCCAGGAGAGAGTAAGATCTTGTCATAAGAAGCTACTTCCTCCAAAGTGATCTTATCATTTCTTACGACTTTAGGGTCATAGCCTAGTTCCTTGATCAGGTGTACCAGATTGTAGACAAAAGAGTCGTAGTTATCGATTACTAATATATTTTTACTCATGGTCTTATTCGTTTAAAGCAAATGGATTATAGGGTTTCTGCCAGTTCCAAGGCATTACGGAGAGCCGCTAACTTATTATGTACTTCCTGTAGCTCACTTTCTGGTGAGGATGCCGCCACTACTCCGGCTCCTGCCTGGAAGTACAAATTATTTTTCTGACTCAGGAAGGAACGGATCATAATGGCATGGTTGAAATCTCCATTAAAACCCAGGAAACCAATTGCTCCCCCATAATATCCTCTACTTACCGTTTCATTCTCGTCGATGATTTCCAATGCGCGATACTTTGGCGCCCCCGACAGGGTTCCGGCAGGGAACGTATCTGCCACCACACGAATTGGATCGGAAGATTCTCCTAACTTTCCACTTACCTTTGATACTAAATGGATCAAATGAGAGTAATACTGTACTTCTCTATACACCTCTACTTCTACCTCTCCTCCATTTCGGCTCAGATCATTACGGGCAAGATCGACCAACATCACATGCTCTGCATTTTCCTTAGGATCTTTCAATAGTTCTTTGGCTAACTCCGCATCTGCCGTATCATTTCCTGTTCTGCGGAATGTTCCGGCAATAGGGTGTATGGTTGCTTTATCTTCTTTGATTACCAACTGTGCTTCTGGAGAAGAACCAAATATTTTATAACTGCCATAATCAAAATAGAACAGATAAGGAGAAGGGTTGATCGAACGCAAAGCCCTATACACATTAAACTCATCTCCTTTAAAGGCACGCTGGAAACGTCTGGCCAATACCACCTGAAAAACATCCCCTCTATAGCAATGCTCCTTCCCTTTTTTCAATACTTCCAAAAACTCTTCATCCTCAAAACTGCTGCTTTCTTCTCCTACACAAGAGAAGTCAAACTGACCATAGTTACGGCTCTTTACAATTGTCAAAATCTCGTCAATACGGGAAGGAGAAGTATCCTCTGCCAACTGATGCTCAAAAACATAAAGCTCATTCTTGAAATGGTCAATCGCGATGACAAAACGGAAGGCCTGATAAAAAATCTCTGGAATTTGCTCGTCCTTATCTTTTGCTCTGAAACGGATATCCTCAAAGTATTGTACCGCATCAAAAGTCATATACCCAAACAACCCATTGGAGATAAACTTATGCCCCATGTCCTCTGACTTGAAGGCCGACATAAACTGACTCAGCTGCTCAACGGCTACGCTATAATCCTCCAATTGTTCTATCTCTTCACTCCCATCCGGATAACTCTTCTTTAACTTTCCTTGCTCTACAGAGAACCCTGCCATTGGTTCGCAACAGATATAGGTATAGCTATTCTCATCGCCATGGTAATCGGAACTCTCCAATAAAAACGTATTGGGATATTGATCTCTTAAACGAAGGTAAATGCTCACTGGCGTCAGGGTATCTGCCAATATTTTGGCCTGATTCGTCTTGAGTTGAAATGTCTTCATAAAGTTTATTTGGATGTTTAGGGTATAAAAAAAGCCTGTTGAGTGAACAACAGGCCTTATATATCAGAATGTGATGTGTTTTCTTTCTTAAAACTCCGGGTATAGGCAACGGTTCACTCAAATGTGTATATCTGAGCGCCACCACCAAAGGTTTACAGTTGCGATATGGAGTTGATTTCTTGTCATCGGAAACAAAGGTAAAAGAGGAATCAGAAAAACAAAAACTTTTTTTAGAAAAATGCAAAAACACCCCCAATATGCGATCATTACACTAATACTTAAGTACTTATATTTCAATTTTCGCATTCTATTTTTTATTTCAAACACGGGGTATAGCACTATTTATTCTATAAAAAGCTTAAATTGATCAATGATTTACCCAATAAAAAAACCTTAACCCTTTCTACTGTATGTGGTACCGAATTTTAATATATTCCTTACTTTTATCCTTAGTTTTGTGGTTACCCAAACGATGTACTGCTCAAGTATCAGAAGACACAGCGTATGAAGCCAACAGCATTCCCTTAAAGGACCGCTTCTTTTTTGGTGGAAACGTAGGCTTTCAATTTGGGGATATCACAGCGATCAGCCTTGCCCCTTTAGTGGGCTTTCGCATCACAGAAGCCTGGCAAGCAGGTACCGTTCTTTCATATACCTATTACAAAGAGAATTTTCCTGGATACACCTATGAAACCAATATCATTGGAGGGCGACTTTTTACCCGATACCTCATTGACATCTATAATGGACTGAGAATATTTCCACACGGAGAGTTACTGACTAATCGATTTAAACAGTACAATCCTTTCTCCGGAGAAGAGGAGCCTAATTGGTATACGACATTTCTATTGGGAGGAGGGGTACAGTTTCCTATTGGAGGTAGAGGAGGATTAAATATGTTGGCTCTATATGATCTGGACTATAATCGGGACACTTCCTTTGAGGACTCTCCTTGGGTCTTTCGAGTAGAGGTAGTCTTTTGATCAAGTTAATCGCTAAAAGTTTTGGTCAATATTTTTTAGTTGAACCGTTGAATCGTTGAATTTCATCACTTCGAGATGAGTTGAATCGAGTTGAATTGTTGATTGAATGAAATACCTCAATAAACAAATCAACTCGATTCAACGAGCAAAGCTCAATTCAACGATTCAACAGTTCAACCAAACATGATGAACATTACCCGTATGAATCTTTTAATTAGTACTAAAAATAAAAAGGGTTTATTAACTTATAGGTTTATACGGCATAGGCACAAAAAAATATATTCATAATCATATAAGGATCGTTGAATAAAAGAAACCTGACACTTTTTAAACGATGACTTAAAACCAATTTTGAGATGGCAAAAATTACTTTTGGAAGAACATGGTGGGGACAGCAGTGGTTGCATGAACTCTCTGAGATTGATCAGGAAGAGCGACTGCCAAAAGGGAGAGCGGATGCCTCCAAGGGTGCTGTCAGTGAAATTAAGATAGAGGACGGCACGGTCTATGCCCGTATCCGGAGCAAACATGGAACCTACCTCAAGCAAACCTTCAAGATAGAGCACCGTATCTCTGAGGAAGAGCGTGCGTTTATCATTGATCGCCTAATGGAAGACGACCATATGGTCACCCTCTTGATTGCAGGTCAATTACCTAATTCGTTATTCGAAATATGTAAAGAGGCAAACATCCACCTTTTTCCCAAGGACTGGAACTACCTTTACACCCATTGTACTTGCCCCGATCGAAAACCACTCTGCAAGCACATCGCCTCTATTATTTATGTGTTAGCCAATGAGATCGATCGAAATCCTTTTCTGATTTTTGAGCTCAATGGTATACACTTACCGGAAATTCTAGCGAGTAAAGGAATTTCCATCCACCAACAAACCTCTGCCAGTATTCCTAAACTCCCGGAACTTACGGTCGATGAACCTGAAGAGTATGACTATTATCCCGAAAACATTAAAAAGCTCGACTTCTCCAATATCCCTGAGTTATCAGAACTACTATTTAGCCTATTAAGTGACAGTCCCCTGTTTTCGGCCAAAAACTTTAAGGATGTCCTGAAGAAAGTCTATAAAAATGCGAGTAGAAAAGCAGAAAAGCCAGAGTCTCCTGATTACGACGATTATGAGGAATACCATAGAAAACTAAAATTTGCTGAATCCATTGCAATTGCGATTGACCCAGATATGACCATCATCGAGGTCCTTTGCTATACGCACAAAAACTTTGAGCGTTTTTCAGGAAACAAGGTATTCGATATGTCTGTCCTTATGGCCACCATTCAGTCCTTAAAGGAAGAAGAACTAATTCAATACCCTTATGAAGTCCAACTCTTATATTATCTATACCTCTTCTCCATCAAGCTTACGGTTTCTTCTGCCTATATTCCACAGATTATAGAAACGGCCAATAAGGAACACAATATTCGATATATCCCTGCCCATATCAGTCCAGAGATACAGGAAGTCTATAAAGTACTGGAAACCCTTATTCCTCCAGATATGCTGGTCAACAGAAGTAGTGATGGCAATGGCTTCTTCAAACCAACAGAAGCGATTAACTTTATCTGCCACTACTTTATCCAGTATTTTATCATTGAAGGAAGTCAAACGGTTATCCTTCCAGAAACTGACCAGCTCGTCTTCGATTGTTTCTTTGGGGATTATGCCGTTCCTTTTAATGAATCCAGTAAGAAAGCAGTACCGATTACCATTTACCGATGGCTCGGTAAGTTCTTCCTAAAACATAAAAAATATACTCCTCTCCTACAGCTCGATGAAGAGGAAGAACGCTTCTTCCTTAGAGTGTTTGTAGAAGACCAAGAAGTACCGACTGAGCCTATCTCCCTGCATAAGTTTCTGGAAGACCCTCAATACACCCAACACAAGTTTGATGTATTACATGACCTCAACCTACTCACTGAACACTTCTCGGCACTAGAACAAGTGATGGCGGATAAAGGGCGTCAAGCCTTAATGATGGACTCCTTTGAAGTGGTTGTAATTCTCACAGAGATTCTACCAATTATTGAGATGCTGGGCATACATGTTATGATGCCAAAGAGTCTCCGTAACCTGATGAGCCCAAAATTAACCCTCTCACTGGATAGCAATCATAGTAGTAGCGGTGAAGCGGAATCTATGTTAAGTCTGGAAGACATGCTGGACTTTGACTGGCAAGTGGCCGTAGGGGATGAGACACTTTCTGCGGATGAGTTTAAGGCTGCTGTCGATAATGCATCGGGTTTGGTTAAAATTGCGGGTCAATTTGTACTGATTGATCAAGCTGAGATCCGAAAGCTTTTGGAGCAACTTGAAAACCCTCCAAAAGTCAAAACTCACGAACTGATGCACGCAGCCCTCAGTAAAGAATATGAAGGTGCTCACGTCGCTATCTCGGAGAAAATGCAAGGAATGGTCCGAAGACTAGTGGATATAGAAGAAATTGTTCCTCCAAAAGGACTAAAGGCACAATTGCGCCCTTATCAGAAAACAGGCTATGAATGGATGTTTAAAAATGCCCGACTGGGCTTTGGAAGCCTTATTGCCGATGATATGGGGCTGGGTAAAACCTTACAGGTCATCACTACCCTACTTAAAATGAAAGAAGAAGGGTTACTGGACAAAAAGAAAGCCCTTATCATTGTACCGACCAGTTTGTTGACGAACTGGGAAAAAGAAATTGCCAAATTTGCTCCGGGACTAAAGGCCTATATATTCCACGGATCACAGCGAAAAGCCCCTCCAAAAGGCGTTGATATTATCATTACTACCTATGGGGTTATCCGTACCGACAAGGATGTTCTTAAGAAGATGAAATTCTACTGTGTGGTCATTGATGAAGCACAGAACATTAAGAATACGGCGACTGCCCAAACCAAAGCAGTTAAAGCCATTAAATCTGACTTGAAAATTGCCATGAGTGGTACCCCTGTCGAAAACCGCCTTTCAGAATACTGGAGTATTATGGACTTTACCAATAAAGGCTATCTGGGAACCCTTGGGAACTTCACCTCCCATTATGCAAAACCTATTCAGAAAGACCGTGACCTCAAGAAGCTGGAGCAGTTTATGAAGATCACAGAGCCTTTTATCCTCAGAAGGGTCAAGTCTGACAAGAGTATTATCAAGGACCTTCCGGATAAGGTAGAAAACAACCAATACTGTCCATTGACTACAGAACAAGCCGCTATTTACCAAAATGTAGTGGACGATATCCTCAAAAAGGTTCAGAAAGAGAAAAAGGAAAGTGTGGAAAGGAAAGGATTGATTCTAAAACTGATGATGTCCTTAAAGCAAATCTGTAATCACCCTTATCAATATATGAAGAAGGGGGACGCTAATCCGGAAATCTCAGGAAAAGCACAACGACTATTCGAGTTGCTGGATGCCATTCAGGAGAACGGACAAAAGACACTCATCTTTACACAGTATCGAGAGATGGGAGATTTACTCAGTGACTGGATTGAAGAACGCTACGGTAAACGCCCTTTATTCCTACACGGAGGTACGTCCAGAGCACAGCGCGATGAGATGGTGGATGACTTCCAAAGTAACCATGCCACCAATATCTTTATCCTATCCCTTAAAGCGGGAGGAACAGGCC
The DNA here is from genome assembly GCF_039543525.1 of Algivirga pacifica. NCBI lineage: Bacteria > Pseudomonadati > Bacteroidota > Cytophagia > Cytophagales > Flammeovirgaceae > Algivirga > Algivirga pacifica. Next base: position 112,095 of record NZ_BAABJX010000062.1, on the reverse strand, counting down.
TTAACCTTACAGCAGCCAGCAACGTCATTCACTATGACCTTTGGTGGAACCCTGCCGTAGAAGCACAAGCAACAGACCGTGCCTACCGTATCGGACAAACCAACAATGTCATGGTACACCGCTTGATCACACAAAGTACCTTTGAAGAGAAAATTGATGACATGCTGCACAGCAAAAAAGAGCTTGCCAACCTGACGGTCAATACCGGAGAGAAGTGGATTGGAGACTTGAGTAATGAGGAATTGCAGAATATCGTGAAAATAAAATATTAATGAATAATGAAGAATGAAAAATTAAGAATAAGGACTACTATTCTTCATTCTTAATTTTTCATTCTTCATTTAAAAAAAAGAGCTAACCCAAATCATTGGCGTTAGCTCTTTCATCCCTGTATTAATCTATCATTATTCTCCCTGTAAGAGAAAGATATCCTTCAACCCAAAACGGTATAATCCATTCTTGCGAGAAAAAGGTTTTTTATCCCACTACGAAACTATAGGGGAAAAAAAAACAAGCCGAAGGAGCACCTGCTCAACCAATTACCCTTGCTTGCTTCCGCACCTGGGGGAGTCAAGGGAGCTGATCTCATCGACTTGCGGGAGCAAAGGTAGGACTTTTCAAAGATTACGCAATACCTTTCCTAAGAAAAAAACATTCGTCATTTATAACCCTCTCATTAATAGATACTTTATTTTCTATTACCTAATCAACATTATTTATTCAACCCAGCACATTCCTATGGAAAAGGCATTTTCTACCCTTAAAGTACTCTTTTGCTTTCTTGGTTTATTCACTTCCCTTACAGCGCTTGGGCAACATTCTTCTCATGAAGATACGCATGAAGAAGACACGCATATGGAGAAATATTATAAGCGGAAACACAAAATTGCTGTTATCGCCGGTAGTAGCTGGGTACCTGAGGGACGTAACCCCGAAACCGAAAAAAAAGAATTTATTCTCGCACCTACTTATGGATTGATGTACGAGTACCGCTTTAGTCACAAGTGGGCTATCGTGACTCATTACGAGCTCGAGGTTATTAATATTCTAGTAGAGCGTGAAGATGATCTCGTCAAGCGGGAAAATGTACAACTACTCAACCTCATGGGGCTTTGGGAACCTATTCCAAAGCTGGGTATTATGGCCGGTGTGGGTTTTGAATCTGACCGGCACGAGACCCTTTTTGTGACCGTCTTCGGTTTAGAATATACCTTTATCGAATCCCATCACTGGGAAGTTAGCGTAGAATCCTCCTATGTCAATAAAGATATCTATGACGTAATTTCATTGGGAATCATTCTGGGGTGGAACTTTGGCAAGCCGCTAGAACACGAATAAAAGGAAGGGCGACCCTTGTGATCGCCCCTATATAGAAGAATGAAGAATGAAGAATGAAGAAATTTAATAACTATCGTGATTGGAAAGAAGGTTGAGCCACTATTTATAAAAATTAGTATTCTACACCATCAATATATAATATAGACCCTCGCCGTGAGGCACAATGCCGTCAACTTAAAGAAATGGTAGATGTAGAAAGAGTAGTGCAAACCCGTTGCAGGTCGTATCATTGCATGACGTGCGAAACGCTACGACCTGTTTCTAGTCCTACATTAAGTAACTCAACTCACCGAAGGTGAATCTCAACAGCGAAGCGCTCAACCAGCGGCGCAAGCCGCCTCAACAATTCAACAATATTAACCCTCCCTCCTATTAATAAACCAAAAAATATTGGTACTTTTCTAATAATCAACCAACTACATTAAACTAACGACAAACATGAACGTATGGAAACCCACCCTTCTTGCAGGGATATTCATGTCTTTTTGCGCATTCTGTTTTGCGCAAAAGTCAGGTAAGGAAAAATATATACTATCTGACAGTAGTACCTTGGTCAAGCATTCCCGCAAGACTAAGTTACACCCTGTACTTATTCCTACCGCCCTTTTTGGAAGTGCAGCCCTCTTATGGTCAGAAAGAGAAAACATCAGGGATATTCGGAACCACCACTTCCCTGAGTTTGAAAATCACTTGGATGACCGTCTTTACTACCTTCCGATAGGAGCTGTGTATGGCTTAAACCTAGCAGGCGTCAAAGGTCGTAACTCTTTGGGACGTGCTACCATCAGTCTGGCACTAAGTTATGCCTTGGGCTCTCCATTGGTCTCTGTATTAAAGGATAAAACCGGTATTGTTCGTCCCAATGGAAAAGGTGAAAACTCTTTTCCTTCCTGGCACACTACAAGGGCTTTTTTAGCAGCTTCCTTTATGCATAAGGAATTTGGACATCGCAGCCCCTGGTATAGTATAGGAGCCTATAGTACGGCTACGGCCACCGCTACCTGGCGTATGCTTAATAATAAGCATTGGTTACCTGACGTACTTACAGGAGCTGGGATAGGCATACTGGTGACTGAAACCAGTTACTGGCTACTCGATCTATTGCTTAAGGAACGTTGGAGCAATTCTTCTACAGCCACAGCCTATGCCCCTTGGCTGGAAAGCCGTCTCCCTCATTATATAGGAATAAAAACAAGCGGCATTTATACCTCTGCACAAAAAGGAATAGGAACAGCTATTGAAGGGGCTTATTTCTTAAACAACCGATGGGGAATAGAGGGAAGTCTAGGAGCCTCTCACCTATATGAAGGTACTGTAGAAGCCACCACCGAGCAATACAATCCAGAGCGAGGTCTCCTACATGCAATGATAGGTCCTACCTTGCAACTCCCCTTATATCGACAACTCGCCCTAAAAATCTCCTGTCTAGGAGGATTTTTACACACTTCTGCTAACTCTTATTCCCTGAACGATGTTATCTATACGTATGATTACCAAAGAGGGCATGGTCTTCAGGTAGGTACGAGTGTAAGTCACCCTGTTGGAAAAAGAAGTCATCTATTCCTACAAGGAAATTTGCTGCAATTATGGGAAAAAGGAGACTTCATCAGTGGAGATAACTTCACCAACTTCCGCTCTACCACCTCTGCCATCAGCCTGGGAGGAGGAGTCTCCCTCTCTTTGTAAACAGTGAACAGTGAACAGTGAACAGTGAACAGTGAACAGTGAACAGTGAACAGTGAAAAAAGTTATTTTTATCCTAAACGATAAGCAATAACCGATAAACCTATTTTTCACCTTTCACCTTTTACTTATTACCTTTTACCTTTAACAACTATGGAAGACAAGTATTTGCCAGTGGGATGTGACTTTTACGACCAGCTCACTGAAATCGCCACACACAAGAAACACATCAAGGTGTTCTACTTTGATGAGAAAAAAGAAATGATGGATGCCCAAGGTATCATTGAGGACATCCGCACCCTGCCTGACAAATCAGAGGTATTGGCCATCGGCGGACAAGAAGTACGATTGGATAAGATTGTCACCGTTGCAGGAAGGCCGGGACCTTCTTATGCGGAATATGATTTGCTGCAGTGTTGTGGAATGAATTTGCCGGATTAAAAAAAGGGACATTTCGTTAATTAAGTTTGAATAAATAACCGACACACTTCTTACGCGAAGAGATGGGTTGAAACCCACCTCTATGTGATGTCATCCCTTCGGGATTATACCATAAAACCCTGAAAGGGTGGCATCACATAGGGGCGGATTTTAATCCGTCACTATACGGAATATGACGGATAAATATTCAACCTTAATATACGAAATGTCCCTTTTTTAATTGAAAGAAAACTATTTAAGAATCTTCATGGAAGATACACGCTCACCATCACTTACTCGTACTATATAGATTCCTTTTCCATAACCACTAAAGTCAATTTGATATTGTGCTTTTTGTGAAGTCTTGGTCCAGGTATTTTCTGAAAGTATTTGTCCTGTCAAGTTCATCACAGATACCTGTACCTCACCAGTAAATATATTATCAAAATTGATACGTAATTGATCTTGAACTGGGTTCGGATAGATTGTTACTCCTCCTAGTCGCTCCGTATTAATTGCTGTAATACTATTCGTAATTTCAATATCGTCAATTACCCACCCCCAAGCGGTGTTCGTGGCTCCTACAACCATTCTGAAACGAATAAAAACCTCCTCTCCTTCTTGGAAAAACTCTGACAATTGAATTGTCCTTCTTTGGAAATATGTGAAGTTTCCGAAAGCCAGAGAATTATCATTAACCACATTACTGTAATACAATTCCTCCCACTCCGGATAAGCAGTAGCGTCATACGACTCAGTAATCGCTTGCCAAGTTTTTCCATTATCTTTTGAAGCTTCTACTACTACATAATCTTGAGCAGGCTCTGTTAGTACAACCTCATTAAATGTCAATAAATTTTCTGATGTAACGATCACCGGAACTTCCAAATAAGTGAGATATTCATCAAAGGCCACTTGGGAATTTTTATATGGGTGAGGCGTATGAATTGCCGAGGATGTAAAACGGTTGCTTTCTGGCTCTATTCCCATCCCCTCAAAATAGAAATTATCCTCATTATCTATATTGACAGCTACTTCTGTAACGGCTTGCTGCTCTTTAACCTTCACCTCATAAAAACCCTCTGCAGGTAATTGCGTGACATTAGGTGTCGTGTAAGAATCTTCGGTCACCACTCGGTAAAAAAGCACATCCCCTTGCTGTACCTCTAAATCACTCAAGTCCAATGCTCCCTCATAAATATCCTCTTCTTCCCCCTGTCCCAAGGCTACCTGCTGTTCTTCTCCTGTTTCTCCTACTTTATAGACTGCATATACACGACCTACCCCACTATTATCTGTGGCTTTTGCTTGTATACTAATCTGCTTCTCAAACACGGATGTTTCCAATAACTTAGCATGTGTCAATACAGGAGATATCTCATCTACTCCAACATATACATCAAATGGATTATTTTCAGCGGCAAAAGGAGCTTGTATCTCTCTTCCAAAGTTATCCGTTAAGCCAAAGTAATATTGTATCGTCACATCGGTTATATCTCCAATATCCAAGGTATAAGAAAACTCTCCCTCTCCCTTATCTTCCATCATTTGCATACTCCAATCTCCTTCCTCACCTATTCGATAGTACATCGTCACAGAAGAGGCATCATAACCATTATCACTGCTTACCTGAATATCAAAAGGTGTTGTTAAAGCTACCGCATCTCTCTTTTCCTCATGATCAATAAACGTATATACCCATCCCATATCGGCAAACATCCCTTCAGTTATTGCTCCCGGAGCCTGCGCTTGTGGCCCTGGAGCCGCAAAAGGTGTCATTAACCCCAGATCACTGCCACTATATGTATTCTCATCCAGGTGCGAAATACTAGATCCCGATCGATAAGGAGAAGGGGCATACAACTTAGGCAGTGCACCTCCGTTTCCCTCCTTTCCTAATTCACTATCAAAAAACACTCCTTCACTTGTCAGTTGTCTTGCCAATACATCAGAGTTGTTCGGAAAAAGAGACGTATCCAATAAGGATTCTTCTTTTGAGTTAACTACGTAACGGTCAAAAACATTCGGCGCTCCACTATTCCCCCACTGTCCTTCTGAGCCATTCACAAAGAATGATCCTGTGAAACCTAGTGCGTGCCCTAGTTCATGCGATACCACTGCAACCAAATCAAACTGATTATTCGGTGTTGCACCATCCGTTCCGAAATACCAATCATTACGACTACTATTGAAGCTACAATAGACATCTGCTTCTCCTTCCTTATTTAAGGGCTTCCTAGCCAACTTCTCCGCCAAAGCAATAGGGTATTGTGTGCCTGTTAAAGGCGCCCCCTCAAAATCCCTGCGGTAAGCGCCGGGACGAGCAAATCCCAAGTTACTCGGGTTTCCAGAATCTTGCCATATCGCATTGACTACAATTTCAACATCGGACTGTAACGTTGCTGCCCAAATATCTACGGCAGCCTGAAAGGCCTGTCGAGCCTCTTCCGAGAAACCAGCATAATTAACCTTAAATACCGCTCCACTATTTTCAGCCAAACGTGCATTAGGATTATAGTTAGAAGAGTAAAAGGTTTCGTAAATAACATCCTTAGGTTCTTCAAAGGCAACGGGCCCTCCGTGACATTCGATATGCCCTTGCTCATTGACTACTTGTTGCCCTATCACTGTAGATACAGACAGCAAAAGAAACATTGCTATAGTTAGTATAGTTTTCATTTTATGTGGATTTTTTCTAGTAAAAAAAGAGCACTAAAGTAGCTCAAAAATAATACGATTAACTAAATTGACCTCTATGTTGTTATTATTTTTTAGTCCAAAAAATAATTATCTTAAAAAAGCTCACAATCAATTATTAAATCTATTTAAATTTCTATGAAACTACTTTCTTTAAGTGTCGTAATTTTTTCAATTGCATTTTTGAACAGTACACAAATTTACGCACAATCAGCACCAAGCAATAATGCATCAAAAACCGATAACCTACGCAATGCTTTTCATGGAAGTGTTATTCGCACTTCTAAAAAAGAAATAAAAACAGAAGGAAGCCCTTATTTCATGGACAATTGGTCCAAAGGAAATATTCTCTATAAAGAAAAAAACCTAGTAGAAAATGTTGAAATAAAATACCATACCTACCACGACCAAATTATTGTCAAACAAAACGGACAAGAACTAATGCTTGCCGCCAAAGATGTTAAGGAGTTTTCCATCCTCACCACTGAAGGGGAGAAGTTGTTCCAAAATCAATTGGTCACGAATGAAGATGATAAATTCAATCACAATTCTTATCTAGAATTACATTTCCAAGGAACACACCTCACTTTAGGAACGCACTGGCGTACCTATATTATCAAGGCCCCTAGAGACAACACCTATCACTCTGTAGACGCCAACAAGAAAGATCAGTTTGCCTTAACTTCTGACCTATACCTTGTTTATAATCAAGAAGCCGTAAAATTCTCTAAAAAGAGATTTCTAAAGCTTTTTCCAGAGCACAAAGTTGCACTAAATAAATATATCAAGTTACAGCAACTAGACCTTAAATCCTTAGCGGGAATTAAGCAACTCAGTATGTATTGCGATCAAATCTTAAGTACTACTGCTCAATAAAAATTTGTTATAAAAAAACCTTCAGACTTATCGCCTGAAGGTTTTTTTATAATTATATCAGTCAATAATCTTCTGATTACTCTGACAATACTACTGTCACAGGGAAAGCACTACCAAATAATGTCTCCTGCAGTACAATAGTAATCACACCATTACAAGCATCAACTTTACCAGCACCACCACCTTTCCAGTCACCGTCAACAGCAGGAACTGTTACATTTCCTGAAGCATCTACGGTAAAAGTAATCGGGTAAGGGAAAGAACCTTCGTAAGAAGCCTCTCCTGTCGCAAACGCTACGAAGTCACCCCAAACGTTCTCAATCGAGTAAGTTCCATCGCCATTATCAGTAACTGATACGCTTCCACGATCATATTCTGCAGCCCAAGATGGATCAGTAAATGATACTGTATATGAAGAAGCAATCACAATTGGACAGTCATCATCATTAATCGTCAATGTGAAGTTAGCCCCCAACATTCCATTATCATCCTGACCTACACGAAGGTTAGCACCATCTACGGATGTTAATGACAACTCAATAGTTTCAGTACTCTCTGCAATATCATTGTTTACCGTAGTGATCGAAATCGTTGCAAAATGCTCGCCTGCTGGAATCGTTACAGTACCAGCATTTGCCAAGATATAATCTGAACCACTTTCTGCAGATCCTGAGATCTCATAAGCAACCGTTACGTCTGAAGCTTGCGCAGGTCCTACCAAGTGAACACTGATATTATTCGTAATCGTCTCCCCTTCCTCTGCTTCTGAAACTACAGCACTTGATGTAGAGAAACGAACATAATAAGGGCCTTCAAAGACATTGCTTTCCGGCTCTGTACAAGCGTTGAATGTCATGGCAGAGAGCATTGCTCCTGCCATGAATAATTTATTGATTAGTTTTTTCATTATTCTTAATGATTAGTCGTCAAAAAGTAAGGAATTAATAACCGTCGTTTTGTCCCAAGTTAGGGTTTAGGTCTTTGTCCTGTTGAGGAATTGGCCATACAATATCTGTGTTAGCCCATCCTGCAGGGTTGTGTGCTGACATTACAGCATCTACACGACCTGTTCTTACTAAGTCAAACATACGGTGCCCTTCAAATGCCAACTCCTTGAAACGCTCTTGCTCTACCGCACTCAAGAAAGCTGTTTTGTTTGCATAATCAGCTGTTGTTTTTGCAGCAAGTCCTGCGCGAGTTCTTACGGCATTCAACATCGTTACTGCTTGATCATTTACATTACTATTTTGGGCAATTGCCTCAGCAGCGATCAAGTACATCTCTGCCAAACGGAACACTTTCGGACGGTCCGTTCCTTGTGCGATATCATTATACTTATTGATATAATATGTATTGGCAATTTTTGGATGCTCTAAATACATCGCTTTACGAGCATCTCCTGCTTCCGCATCTAATGCAGCAATCAAGTCAGCACTTGGACCATACTCAAAACGACCACCCAAGTCTGCTGGAAGCAAGTGGAAAGCTAACTGGTTAGCATCACTCACATCATAATAAACTTCCATAATAGTCTCTGTTGACCCATCTGCAAAAGCACTTGCATAATCAGCAGTCAATGAGTAGCTACCTGAGTTAATCACAGCAGTTGCTTTTGCTGCAGCCTCTGCATACTTACCTACATACAAATAAGCTCTCGCCAAGAATGCATCAACTGTCACTTGCGTGAAACGTGTTCTATCAGCTTCCTCATCATCATAAGTTGCTGGAAGATCTGCACGAGCAGCCTCAAGATCTGCGATTATTTTTGTTAATACTTCTGCTCTAGGAGTTCTCGAAATAGTTCCCAATTCCTCCAAAGATGTTGTTTCTGGATAAGGAATATCTCCCCATAAGTTTGAAAGATGCCATAAGCCCAATGCTCTCAATGCTTTCGCTTCTGCGATATATGGAGCTATTTCTGTAGCCTCTGCCTCTTCCAATTCTTCAGCACCTGCAATAACACTATTCGCATTGAATACCACTTTAAATCCTTGGTTCCAAATATTACGCATAGTCACATTCGCTGCCAATACGTTGTTTACATCCATTTCCTGGTTCGTAGGAAACGTACCAGTGTGGTCTCCCTCATCACTCATCAAGGCGATAGAATTCAACAATAGGTTACCATAGAAGTTGGTTACCTGAGCACTACTATAAGCACCCAAAATTGCTCCGTCCAAATCGTCAACTTCCTCAATTGCACGATCGTTGGTGATCAAATCTACTGGCTCTTGCTCCAGTAGAGAGTTTTCACAAGCAGTGAAGGACAATAATGCCGCCACTGCTGCTACTTTAGTGAAGTTATATATTTTCATTGCTTTAATACCGGTTTTAATTAGAATCCTAGGTTAACACTCAACATATACAGCTTGCTCTGTGGCTGTGTTAAGAAGTCTGTACCTGCAGAAGTGTTTGTCTCTGCGAATACACTTACTTCTGGATCGGCGCTGTAGTTTGTCCAAGTCAGCAAGTTATTAGCTGTTGCTGTGATCGTAGCAGTACTCAAGCCCGCTTTACTGATCCAGTTGCGTGGCACGCTATAAGACAAGCTAATGTTTTTCAGACGCATATATGATCCATCTTCCACCCATCTGTCAGAATCCTGTGAGTTATAACCTCTTCTTACGTTTGTTGCTCTAGGTACAGAAGTAATATCTCCTGGCTCTCTCCAACGATCTCTCATAGAAGCACCTGTCGCCAATGAACTACCTACATTCTCTGTAAATGCTCTCGTATTGTTATAGATCTCATTTCCTACTGAATACTGGAAGAATGCATCCAACGTAAATCCTTTGTAAGAAAGTGTGTTAGTGAAACCGCCATAATAGTCAGGGTTCGCATCTCCAACAATCTTACGGTCCTCATCAGAAATGATTCCATCACCATTTACATCGTCATAGATCGCATCACCTGTAGCAGGGTCAACACCTAGATAATCCAATGCATAGAATACGTTTAGAGGCTGTCCTTCCATATAAGCAGAAGCAAAACCTGTATCTACACGACCATCCGCGTTAGCTGTCTCCAGCTTAAGTACTTTGTTTCTAACAAATGAAATATTCTTGTTGACCTTCCAAGAGAATCCACCTCTATTAACCAATGTAGCAACAGCTTCCAGTTCCAAACCTCTGTTTTCCATTTCTCCAACGTTCGCTGTCAATGAAGTAAATCCTGTTACCCCTGAAAGTGGCTTCGCCAACAATAGGTCTGTTGTTCTAGAATAGAATACGTTAGCATTTACAGTAAGACGGTTGTCAAAGAAGCCTGTTTCCAAACCAAGATCTGTCACTGCTGTTTCTTCCCATTTCAAGTCAGGGTTAGCAATTCTGTTTGGAGCAGAAGCTGGTGCACCCAAGTAGTTTGCAGAAGTACCCCAAGTACCTAAGTAACGGAAATCACCAATACCATCGTTACCCGTGATACCATGAGAAGCTCTCAATTTCAAGAAGCTAAGTACATCCTGATTTTTCAAGAATTCCTCATCAGAGATAATCCAACCCCCTGAAACGGCCCAGAATGTACCATACTTATTGTTCTCACCGAAACGAGAAGAACCATCACGTCTTAGAGAAGCTGAGAATAAGTATTTTCCATCAAAGTTATAGTTCAAACGTCCAAACTGAGACTGTAGACCATAGTTTGATTTAAAACCAGTACCATCTGTAATCTGAGCTGCTGAAGTGATATACGTCAATGAAGGCTTCAAGAAACCAACACCTGTTACGTTATTGAATGCATCAATTCTCTTTTGGAAAGTCGCCCCTGCAAGAAGTGAGAAGTTATGCTTTTCTGCCACTGTTTTGTTATATGACATAACGGGTTCTACTACCCAAGTCATTAAGTCTCTTACATCGTAGAAACCTGATCCGTTACTTGCTGAACCTTGTGCCGTAGTTGCTGGCTCGTAGTGATCTTGCTTAAGAATATTGTAATCCAAAGACAAATCCGTTCTGAAATCCAATCCTGGCAAGATATTGTACGTGAAGTTCGTATTTGCAATAATCTTCGTCATAGAGTTCGCGTATCTTGGCTCCAATGCTGACGCTACTGGGTTAGCAAATGGCGTTACAGAATACTCACCACTCTCATCGTATACAGGAATACCTGGAGAAGTCAAGATAGCCGTTGAGTATACACCGTAAATGTTATTATCATTTTGGATACGGTTGTTAATCTCATAACCACCATAGAAGTTTGTTGCTACATGCAAACGCTCACTCGCTTTAAAATCCAAGTTGATCTTTGTGCTATAACGTGTTAGCTTCTGACCTAACATCGTTCCTTCCTCATCTCTGTAAGATCCACCCAAGAAGTACTTCACACGGTCATCACCACCGCTTACATTCAATTGGTAATCACTTACTCTAGCAGTTCTGAACACTTCTTCTACCCAATCATTGTCAGTAGTCTCATCCCATCCCCAATCTGCGTAAGAACGTGCTGTACCGCCATCATTTGTTCTTGCTTCGTTCAGAATGTCGTAGTATTCTTTTGAAGTTACTTTATCTAGTACTTTAGTAGGCTCTGCGATACCAGTGTTATAAGCAAAGTTGATTTTTGCCTCACCCGACTTACCTCTTTTCGTAGTGATCAATACAACACCATTTGCACCTCTAGTACCGTAAATTGCTGTAGAAGCTGCATCTTTCAATACTTCAATAGACTCAATATCTGATGGGTTCAAAGAAGAAAGTGCAGACTGCAACTGTCCACCAAATCCACCTCCAGTAAGGTCACCTTGAACAACTGGTACACCGTCTACTACATATAGCGGAGAGTTATTACCCAAGATAGAAGTTGCCCCCCTTACTCTTACAGAGATACCTCCACCTGGAGCACCAGAAGAAGCTGTTACCTGTACACCAGAAGCTTGTCCTTGAAGAATAGAAGAAGCATTCAATACTGGCTGACGCTCAACAACGTCTGATCCAATAGAAACTGTAGATCCAGTAATTTCTCTCTTAATCTGAGTTCCGTATCCAACAACTACTACTTCTTCCAACTGTTGCGCGTCTTCTGAAAGCTGAACAGTGAATTTTGTTTGTGCACCTACTTTAATGTCCTGAGTCTTATACCCTACAATAGAGAAACTCAGTACCGTTTGCTCCGTTACGCCACTTAGCGTAAAGTTGCCATCGATTCCGGTTACTGTACCATTAGTGGTACCCTTAACCAATACAGTTACACCTGGTAATCCTTCTCCTGTTTCATCGGAAACGATACCAGATACTGTACGCTCCTGTGCTAGTGCAGAGAAAAGCACCCCCAGAAACAACCCGAACAGTAATAAGGTTTTTTTCATAAAAAGTTTACAATTGAATTAGTTTAAATATAAAAGTAAATAAGGGGGGAATTGGTACCCCCTCGGGCTTGCCCGAAAGCAGCAAGTATCATTGATCTGAAAAAAATCTTCAGTATAAGTCGTATTTAAAATAAAAAGCAAGGATGTTTTTTCAACATACAAACAAGTCGTTTACGTTAACATCTCTTATAACTATTCTTTGTTAATAATGTTTAAATTAAAGATAATATTTGCTTAAAAACAAAGTTTCCCAAAAAAATACAATCCGCTGAATCAGTACAAAAAACACATAAAATAGAGTAAAAATAAACTCAAATATTAATAATGAGTAAAACTACTATATATTCTATTGCAAAAGCCAATAACATTGATCATATCTTCTTTTTTTCTAACGGATAATTTTTCCTTTTTTATATAAATCCCCACTTCTTCTGTCAGCTCTCCAAAAAAAGGCAGTAGCTTTCTTCGGCCCACCCCTAATTTCTTGATATTTCCTTCCGGATCAGAGATAAACAACGTATAATTCCTTACCCTTGTACGTGTTAAGGGTTCATCCTCCCTCCAGGGCACTGGATCTCTCCTTCTTCTATTAAAATTTGACTGGTCAACATAAGGTTCTACTGTTTTGAGTTCTATTTTTGCCAGCAACTGATACGCCCCTCCCTCGATCACTTCAAAGATGCCCACTACCGGCACTCCCTCTAACCGATAGGCGTACCCGTTAACATAGTGTTTTCGTTCATAAAAGCCCTCCTGAGTTTCTATATCCAGATAAAACGATTTGATTTTCCGGAAATCTACTGTTCGATATAGGGTATCTTTTTGTACTAAAGAGTCTGTTCTTCCCACCGCTACTTCTTTTCGCTGGGTAAGTTGCTGCCAGGAAAGGTCAAAACGAGAGGGTAGTTCTTGTAGGGTATCTCCATTATATAATACGGCGGCACCTTCCTCCCAGGTACCGTATAAATAATTGATGGTATCCCGGGTATCCTCCGGACGTTCATCAATTTCTTCCATATCTATTTTTTGGGGGTTGCGTACGTAGGGAAGCTTTTTACGGTTATAAAAAGAATTTTTTTGTGCAAAAAGGACTGTATAAGGCATAACCAATAACAGTAATAGTGTTAGTTTCTTCATCAGCTTTATATGGTATTATTAAGAAGCAATAAGTTATTTATAGGTACGCTTCAATCCCCTACTGATTAGCAGGAATTCATCGCTCTTTTAAAATAAATATTTCTATCAGGATTATCAAAGGAGAAAAAATTTGAGAAGCTTTTAAAGCTTATTTCGAGTACTATTTCAGAAAATACATTGAACAAAAAAAGCCTTGCAACATCTGTTGCAAGGCTCTTATATCTATAACTTTTGAGTTAGCGAAGTTTAGTTCGCATCCCACCAAAGTTTTTGGTTCAAGTTCACCTCCTCAGGTCTATTATCACCGTTTGTACCGATTTCATCTGAAGGATAAAGTGCACGAGTTGGGATACCTGTTGCTACAGGAGACATGTCAGCTGGTGCAGACAACATTGGATAATCCAATCTTCTCCACTCAGCCCAAGCCTCAAGTCCTTGAGAGTACAGAGCAACCCACTTTTCAGTACCAATGACTTCTTTGTAGTTTGCTGCATCATAAGGGTGAGCTGCCAAGTAAGCATCAGCATCTGCCTGATCTACACCCCACTGCGCCATTGACGCCTGAACTGCATCATTATAATACATCTCTGCATCTCCAGAAATCATCCCTCTTTGCACTGCTTCAGCCAAGAAGAAGTTCATCTCTACAGCACTCAGCATGATTGCAGGAGCAGTCATTTCTCTGATTGCGTCTGTTGGACGAGAGGTAGTTGTTTGCAAGCTAAATGATGCAGCATCAGTAAGGCCATAAGGCATTCCTTTGTAAGCATCTAGCGAGTTTTTCTTCGCATATTTGCTCAAACGAGGATCATCATCAGCTGTTTCATACGTGTCATCAGCGCCAGCAAGGTGCATCAACAAAGTCTCTGATACAGAGTAGTCATCTCTATTGTCGATATTCACATTGTACCACATAGGGTTAGACAATGCTGCCTCTTCTGCAAAAACGAAGTTAGCATCATCTGCAGTATCTGTAATTACTCCTCTAGAAACTGCACTTGCTACTGTAGAAGAAACATCTTCTTTGTCAGACATTCTCATCGCAATTTTTACGATCAAAGAGTTCGCAAACTTTTGCCATTTCGCCATGTCACCTTCATAGATCACATCTGCGCTTCCGAAGCCTTCAGCACCTGGAGTGATTTCGCTCACTGCTGCTTCCAAGTCTGCAATCAACTGAGGATAGATATCAGACTGCGCATCGTAAGCAGGAGAAGGGTACTCATCAGCATTCAAAGCCTGAGAGAAAGGAATATCTCCGTACATATCGGTCAGGTTATGAAAAGCCCAAGTTGTCAACACCTTGATAACCGCCAACTGATTAGCTTTTGCTTCAGGAGTAAGGTTCTCATCTGCCTCAACAAAGTCTTTAGCAGCTTTAAGATCCATTAGACCTCTTGAATAAGTAGTATTCCATACCAGGTTAAAGTTGGACGCAGAGAAGTTATATCTTGACTCTTCCGCATACTCATTTTGTCCAAAGTGTTGAACCATCAACATCCCGAACTCATAGTTCGCTGAACCTCCCCAAAACAGGTTGTTCAAAGAGAACTGCGCCTGCGTTACCAGGTTTGATGCTGGAACCGTTGTAGGGTTGTTCGGGTCAATGTTCATTTCAGTGAATCCCTCATCACATGAAGAAAGGAATAGAGAGCTCGTAGCCGCAGCTACAAGGGTCATCTTTCTTAGTATATTTTTCATATTCGTTGATTTCTTAAAGTTCTATGAATTTTACTTCATGAGGTTGGGAAGTAAACTCCCCAACCATTCATCTTAATCGGTAAGTCTTGATTAGAATTTGAAGCTAATGTTAGCACCCAATGATCTTGTAGAAGGAAGGGATGCATTTTCGAAACCTTGTCCGTTTCCTGCTCCATTTACCATCTGAGGATCCAAGAATGGGATATCAGAATAAAGCAGTGCTAGGTTTCTACCAATCAAGTTGATGCTTACATCTCTTACACCAAGTCCTTGTACCAAGTTGTTAGGCAGCGTATAACCAAACGATACTTCTCTCAACTTGATAAAGTCAGATTTGTATACGTTAGGAGCTGCAGCATAGTAGTACGACTGGAAGTAAGTCTGAGGATTAACGGCTGTAGTATTAGGCGTTCCATCTGCTGTTACACCATCCAATACTAAACCATTCTCACGGATTCCACCTTCAGCAGTTTCTGGCAACATACCTGAGTATTTCGCCCACTGGATAGAAGTAGAGTGCATATAACCTCCTTGCTGGAAATCAACGAATGCTGAAGCTGAGAAGCCTTTGTATCTGAACGTGTTTCTTACACCACCTGTATACTTAGCGATTGCTGAGCCTAGGTACTCATAATCGTCTGAGAACTTGTAATAACCATTCTCATCAACAATTCTCTCTCCTGTTTCCTCGTGGTAAGTATAGTCGTTACCGAAGATCGCCATGTAAGGATATCCTTTCTCAATCATCAAGTCAGCCGCCCAAGTACCACCGTAACGGATGTTATCTACACCTTCTGTAAATTCAAGAACTTCGTTATCGTTCATTGCGAAGTTTGCTGTGATATCCCATGAGAAATCAGTTGTTTCGATTGGTCTAACATTCACCATCGCCTCAATACCCTTGTTTCTCATTGCACCAGCGTTAGTCCATCTTGATGTATATCCTGTTGCTGCAGAAGAAGCAACAGCGATCAATTGATTCGAAGATGTTCTATCATAGTAAGCAGCATCTACTGTTACTCTACCGTTCCACAAACGAACGTCAACACCAATTTCGAATTCGTCAGTTTCCTCATTTACAAGGTTGCTGTTATTCTTAGCATTTGGTACAGTATATCTTGGCAATCCATTGAACAATGGAGTAAGTGGCTCATACACGTCATAAAGTGCGTAAGGTCTCGCATAGTTGGCTGCTTTACCCAAAGAAGCTCTCACTTTTGCGAAAGACAAGATATCATTGTTTTGCAGTGCAGGAAGTTCTGTTAGAACGAATGAAGTAGAAAGTCCATAGTAAGGGTATCTTCTAGCTCCTTCAGGTAGTGTAGAAGCAGCATCGAAACGAAGTGAACCATCTACGAATACCATATCTTTCCATCCAAATGAACCTGTACCGTATGCTGAGTTGATAGCCAACTGCTGTACGTTAGTTTCGATTGATGGAGTTCCTACCGAGTTAGAAATGTTATAGAACCCTTCTAGTGCAATACCTGATACCGTAGAGATCGAGTTGAAGTTTTTCTTCTGGTACATGTTGTTTGCTCCCAACATACCTGTTATAGAGATATCTCCAATTCTCTTGTTGTATGACAAGTGTACTTCTGAGTTCACCTCAGTGTGTGTACGTACCCACTCTGTATAATCTGAAAGATCAATACCACCTTGTGCTCTTCTTTCCTCAGATCTGAATGTATAAGTATCAGTACCGATTGACCCTTCTAGCTTTAAGCCTTCTACCAGCTGATAGCTCAACATTGCCTTACCGTAGAAACGGTTAGTGATATCCTCCTGCACGTTATTCTCACGTACCCAGAATGGGTTATCAAAGTATCTTGGACTCGTATTGAAAGAAGTCAAGTTACCATCCTCATCAGTTGCAATACCTACTGGGTTCCATGTTTGTTGTGAACCATCTGCTCTGTAGATATCTCTCAATCTATCAAAGTCCAGCTGTGTTTGCCACCATTGTGAAAATCCTTGCATTGGGTTGTTGTTATCATAACCCGTAGCAGAACGTCCGTTTACTTCTTCTACTACGTAGTTACCTACAGCAGTAGCAGTCAATTTCTCTGAAAGCTTGTAGTTTGTGTTGATGCTAAATGTATTTCTGTCCATTCCAGAATTCGGCATCACACCATCTTGGTGTAGGTTTGTATACGAAAGACGGAAAGAACCGTTTTCGTTACTTCCTGTTAGTGCAATATTGTTATTGAATGTTTTACCAATATTAAAGTAGCTATGGTAATCGTTTGCTGGTGCTACCCAAGGGCGAGTTTCACCGTAGTTATCTGCATTTTCATCCCAAGAATCCCAGTGTCTTACGTTTACATTTGGATCGTAAGCAGGTCCCCAAGAACCATCCTTAGCATAAGCTGGAGCCAAGTATTTTTGTCCATTTTCTGTAAACTCCCAGAAACCGTGGTCAGTATCAGGGTTGATTGCACCACCACCATATAACTGCTGGTGCTCAATCATATTTACCGCCTGATCGAATGTAACACTTGAATTAACGGTTACACCCAATCCTTTTTTACCACTGTTACCTGATTTAGTAGTAATCAAGATTACACCGTTTGCACCACGTGCACCATAAATCGCTGTTGCTGAAGTACCTTTCAATACGGACATACTTGCAATATCAGCAGGGTTGATTTGGGAAGCCTTGTTACCATAATCGTAAGCACCTCCACCAAAACCTCTTTGCTGAGAGTTAGACGAGAAGTTGGAGTTATCCATTGGTACACCATCTACTACAAATAGTGGTTGGTTATCTCCTGAGAAAGAGTTTACACCACGAATCTGAATACGAGATGAACCACCCAAGGCAGCACCTGCTGCACCCTGAATTTGAACACCAGCTACTTGTCCAGAAAGTGCATTCACAAGGTTAGCTTCTTTAGACTGCTCCAAAGATGCTCCGTCCACTTTTTGAACTGCATAACCTAAAGATTTCTCACTTCTTTCAACTCCCATAGCAGTCACAACCACTTCTTCCAATTGCTCTACATCTTCTGCTAAAGCAATTTTGAAATTTGTCTGGTTAGCAACAGCTTTTTCAACTGTTTTATAACCAACGATACGGAACATCAATACTGATTCTGGAGATGCTTCCAATGTAAAGTTACCGTCTAATCCGGTCACTGTACCAACGGTCGTTCCTTTGATCTGAACAGTCACACCAGGTAGAGGCTCGCCACTAGCGTCGCTTACCACACCTGATACTGTCTTGTTTTGTGCCAAGGCCATTGAGAAAAGGCCAAGCACAAATGATAGCAGTAAAAGTGCTTTCTTCATAAGATTTAAATAATTGAATTGGTTTACTAATATTAAAAAAGTACTTGGAGGAAATGCGGCGCGCTACCTTAAATACCTCCAATAGATTCTGTGTTTTGTGATATATTCACAATTTTACAATTATTAACCTTTAATAACAAATAGATGTCCAAAAAAAATATTCAAATTATTGAACCCACTGTTAAGTGTTATTAACGCACTTTATATCAAAAATAGCCTGATAAACAGAATTTAATCAAATCAATAAAAACATAGATACCCGTATAATATTTTGGAAAAGACACAGCTTACAATACTCTATTATATTTAAAAGGAACTTTACTCATAAAAACTGCAAAAAAAAAGCGCAGGAATTGCTTCCTGCGCTTATCAACGTCTTACGACAGTATCTATACGGTAAACCTTATTGGTTCACTGGTGTCGCTTCAAATACGCCTAGTGGCTCTGGTGTATTCTCGTTAGAGTTCACCTCGTCCTGAGAGTAAATAAAACGTTTTGGTAGTTCAGCACCTGTTACTGGAGTTGGCTTAACCCCTACTTTATCATCTGCTGTTCTTCTTAGATCGTTGAAACCTTCTACCTGACCAACAAAAGCAAGGTAACGCTCTTCCATGATCTCCTGAAGCAATGACTCCTCAGCAGTAAATCCTGCTACTGCTGCCATTCCACCTGCCTGGAAGTCTGCAGCATCATATGCTTCGTACATCAAACCTTCTGCATGGTAATCAGCATGGATATACCCACCTGCATTCATATAAGCTCTGTAGTCGTTCAAGTGACCCAATGCAGCTGTGAAATCATTGTTTCTTGATGCAGCTTCCGCTAGGATCAATACGTTTTCGTGCATCGTTACCAATGGGAAAGAAGTTGCAATATCAAAGAAACCATTTCCTTTACCTCCCCAGAATGAAGGGTGTGAGTTTGGCTCCCACTCGTCGCTATACCACTGCTCATCAGAGTAAAGGTAGTTCAAACGAGCTCCCTCATCTGTTTTTGCGTTTCCTCTGTACATCGCATCTGCACCATTCAATAAAGAAACTGCATAAGCGTTATCAGCAGTCATATAACCTGCACGCTCCCACTCCAAGAATGTCCAGAAAACGTTAGTGTTTACATTGATGTTATCTCCGTGATCCACCATTAGGTTATTCGCTACATCACTGATACCCTTTTGAGCTGCAGCATAAGCGCTAGCATAATCACCTACGTGCATGAAGTATCTTGCTTTCAAAGTATAAGCTACCTCTACCCAGTTACCTGTGTTGTAGATAGATGCTGCCGCACCTTGTGCTTCGATATCTGCGATAGCCTCATCCAATAGTGCTTGAAGCGCTGCATAAACATCTGCCTGTGCATCATACTCAGGATTAGGGTACACATCGCTCTGAGCTGCTTGAGAGAAAGGAACATCACCCCAAAGTGAAGTTACAGACCCCATTGTGTTTGCCTGAACAATCTTGGCAACACCTGCTGTTGCTCTGTCATTGATTCCTTCAGCTTTTGCAATCACTAGAGATGTTTGCTGCATCACCCCTTGGTAAGCGATTCCCCAAGTTGCATCGAAATCTGCCGCACTTGCTACATAGTTGTTAAGACCTACGTACTGACGATCAGCTCCCGTGAAGTATCCTGACCACATACCTGCCAAACGCGCTACGTCTGACTCATGGAACATTGCGTTTGCCAATTCAGCGGCAGGAAGGATTAGATTTGCTGGTGCGTCTGCTGGTTGGTTTGGATCGAATTCCTCACCTGATACCAAAGACTCACATGAAGAAGTTGCAGCTAAGAATGCTGCTGCAATAAATATATTTCTGAATATTTTTTTCATGATTTCTTCTAGATTATAAGGATAGATAATCAATGATTCTCTAAGCTATGGGAAGAGTGTTAGCAACACTCTTCCCTATAATTACGAGTAGCTTCTGACTAGAAGTCTACTTGTACAGAGAATACCAATGATCTTGTGTTCGGGTTGTTGAAGTAATCCAAACCACGACCATTAGAAGCTCCTGTTAGGTTTGTCTCTGGGTCAATACCCATGAAGTCTGTCCAAAGAAGCAAGTTTCTTCCCGTTGCTGAGAAGTTCACGTTTCCTACGTGTAGGTTATCCTTCAACCACTCATTTTTCATTGAGTAAGAAAGAGTTACCTCTCTCAATCTTGTCCAAGTTGCATCCTCGATAGCTACCTCAGATACTCCGTTGAAACCACTACCCAATCCGTCACTGTAGTAAGACTGATCAAGTGCTACGTTTCCTGCTCCGAAGTCATGGATAGTACCTCTGAACGTAGATCCAGCTTCTAGGAATGTACCGTTAGCAGTGTAAAGGCCTCCTTCTGGAACCACTGACTCTGTTGCAGTTCTTGCTGAACGACCGAAGTGATCCAATACAGCAGTAGTACCACCCCACATGTCACCACCTTGAGAGTGCTCGAACAATACGTATAGTCTTACACCTTTATATTTCAATGTAGTACCTAGACCACCTCTCCAGTCAGCATTAGGGTTACCCACAACACCTTCTGTTACGTCTTTTGTTGGGAATCCATTCTCGTTCAAGATCAACTCACCGTCAGCATCTCTTGCAAAACGGCTACCCCAAAGTACTCCTAGAGGTTGTCCTTCTACTGCTCTTGAAGAAGTTCCTGTGAAACCTGCCAAGAACAATGACTCTGTTCCGTTCAAGCTCAATACTTTGTTTCTCAATCTTGTCCAGTTGGCATCAAATGACAAGCTGAAGTCTCCTGTAGAGATTGCCTGGAAGCCAGCTTCTAGCTCGATACCTTGGTTCTCCAATGAACCAGCATTCGTGTACTGGAACTCAAATCCTGTTGATGGCGCTACTGCTACTGGAAGGATAGCATCCTTTGTTTGGTTGTAGAAGTAAGTTGCACCTACGCTCAAACGATCCTGGAAGAAACGGAAGTCTCCACCTACCTCGTATTCTGTTTTGATCTCAGGCTTGATCGCTGCATCACCTTGAGTTGCACTCAACATATAAGCTCCTCCGTAACCTGAAGCATCCAAGCTAGGTCCCCAAGATTCTGTAAATGCTGCTGATTCGTAGTAAGTACGTGTGCTATAAGGGTTAGGCTGAACACCTACTTGTCCCCAAGAAGCTCTCAACTTCGCGAAGCTCAATAAATCACCACCTTTTACCAATTGGTAAGCTAGGTCTGTAGATGGATAGAAGAATGTAGACTGTGCATCTTCACCAAATACTGAAGAAGACTCACCTGCAAGGGATGCATTCCAGAACAACTTCTCATAGAAAGAGATGTTTGTTGTTGCGTAAGCTCTTGCCGTTTTCACTGTCGAACGGAAGTTCGAAGGTGTCTTGTTCTGTGCAATAGCGTTGTCAAAGTTTGCTGGAGCATCATCAATGATGAATGTGTTCATGCTACCACCAATAGAGTTGTAATCATTTTGGTTGTAGTTGAAACCGAATACGGTAGTCGTTTGAATATCCTCGTTGATGTTCTTAGATACTCTTGAGATTACGTCAAAGTTATACTGTGCCTCAGTCAAGTTGAACTCAGAGTATGCACCTGTAGTGTTATTACCTGAGTAAACAGGGAAGTAAGTTGAACGCTTGTCGTTAGAGTAGTCAATACCACCTCTTACAATTACGTCTACCCACTCTGCTGGCATATACATCATTTCAGAGCTACCAATGAAACGGTTTACCTCTGAAGGGTTTTGCTGCTCATTGATTGTCCAAAGCGGGTTGTTGTAGATAGGGTTGTTAGAACCCAAGTATCTTCTGTATGATCTGTGGTATCCTTCCATTGGAACAGCTCCCTCAGATGCATAGTAATCACCTTTATAATCTCTGATATCAAAGTCAGCTGGCGTTCTCAATAATCCTAGGAAAAGACCTGCAAGGTTAGAACCTTTCTGTACACGATCTGAAGTTACTTTCGCGTAAGAGAAGTTGTTCGTTACTTTGAATGAGTCACCAAACTTTCTGTCTGCATTGAAACGGATTGTTGATCTGTTATAGTCAGATCCTGCTCTCATTGTACCTTCTTGTCTCAAGTCACTCAATGACAAGAAATAAGTTCCGCTTACATCACCACCAGAGATTGACAAGTTGTTCTCCATGAAGTGACCTGTTTGGAATACTGCATCCCAGTTAGACTGGTTGTAAGTCTCCTGAGAGTTTCTCTCAAGGATTGGATAATATTTATTACCTGTCTCAGAAACAAAATATCCACCTGTCATGTCTAGTACATCTGCAGCTCCTGAACGATCTGCGATTTTGTCACCCCAAGACAATGCTTGTGTAGGAGAGTAAGCTCCTCTTGTACCTTGTCCGTAAGTATCTTGTAGTTCGTGCGAACGGTTTACTTTGTCAAATGACACTGTAGAACGGAAAGACACGTTCATAGATCCTCCTGAGTTAGAACCTTTTTTCGTTGTAATGATGATTACACCGTTAGCGGCTCTAGAACCCCAAAGTGCTGCTGCTGAAGCACCTTTCAATACTTGCATAGAAGCGATATCGTTCGGGTTGATATCGTTCAAACGAGACTGCTGAGATACACCATCAACATCCTCACCTCTTGAAGAGTTACTTACTGGAATACCATCGATGATGATCAATGGCTGAAGGTTACCAGTGATCGTAGACTGACCACGAATCTGGATGTAAGAACCTGCTCCTGGGTCACCAGAAGAACGAGTAATCTGTACACCAGAAGCTTTACCAGCCATACCGTTCAATACGCCAGTCTCTCCTGATTCTACAATACCTTTTGCCTCGATCTTAGAAGCTGAAGCACCCATTTTATCACGGCTTGCCTCAAAACCTAGTGCAGTTACTACAACCTCTTCTAGCTGCTCTGCATCTTCGCTAAGTGTTGCGTTGATTTTTGATTGGTTAGCAACCTTTACTTCTACAACCTTGTATCCTACCATACGGAATACCAAGATGCCTTCTGCTGGAGCTACCAATGAATAGTCTCCATCCAAACCGGTTACCGTACCTACGGTTGTTCCTTTTACCTGAACAGTTACCCCTGGTAGTGGCTCGCCCGAAGCGTCAGCTACTACACCAGATACTGTTACTTCCTGCGCCAAGGCCATAGAGAATAGCCCAAGCACAAACGATAGCAGTAATAGTGCTTTTTTCATAAGAAATTTAATAATTGAATTGGTTTACAAAAAAACGAGATAGTATCAGTTGCGTCTATAGATGTTACTGGTTGAACAAGATCAAAAACGTCCTAATTACCTCCATTTATCTTCGTAGAACATTACCTTAAAATCGCTAGCAGTCTCCCTCAGGAGCTTCCTGCTTACGCACCGACAACGTTGTTTTTCCTTTATTCAAAAAAGAAAGACAAACAGCTCACAAAGAAGTTTTTTTGAGATAAAATAATAGAAAAGAGATGTATGCTAGCTGATTGTTAGTAAAGTCTATTGTTTCGTAGCAAAGCAGAGAATGAAAATTTTTCTTTGCTTCTGTATTACAAACATAATCATAATAATTCTTAATTCAATACCATTAACATATTACACTTGTTAATATAAGTTAATATTAACATATGAATTTTAATAAATTGAACGCACACAAGATTACCTAAAACACATAAATGATTGCAATATTTTATTTTTCACAATGTTATTACGAATCAAAACATCTAATCAAAATAAAATATCAAACAGAAATAAAATCACAAAACGACAAGACGAAAATACCTCTTTACAAAAACAGCCTACCTGAATTAAAAAAAATATTACAAAACAAACTCAGTTAACATCTTTAAAGGTAAAAGGTAAGAGGTATAAGGTAACAGGAGTTCACCTATTACCTTATACCTCTTACTTTTTACCTTTTACCTTTTACTTTAAATCTTTAAGCCATCATAAGCCAGGTATACATTTTCGGGAAGCATTTGTGAAACCTCCTTATGCAAACCCAATCCATGACTGATATGAGTCAGGTATGCTTTTTCCGGCTGTACCTCTTCAATAATACCCAGTGCTTCTTTTAAGGTGAAGTGAGAATAATGGGGTTCATGTCTAAGGGCATTTAAGACCAACACTTTACTTCCCTTTATTTTTTCCTTTTGTTCTGGAGCAATATAGTTGGCATCTGTGATATAGGTAAAATCATTGATTCTAAATCCCAGCACAGGCATTTTACCATGAATCACTTCAATAGGTTGAAAAAGGGTTTCTCCTATCTTGAAGGGTTGGTTTGCCTGAATCTCATGTAAATCTACCGATGGCACTCCCGGATACTTATGTTCTTCAAAAAAATAATTGAACTCACTTCTCAATTGCTTTTCTACTAATTGATTACAATATACGGGCATGGGTTGCATGCCTTGTGCAAAATAAAAAGCTCGGATATCATCCAAACCTGCCGTATGATCTTTGTGTGGATGTGTAAACACTACGGCATCTAGTTGCTTGATATGAGCCTGCAACATTTGCTGCCTAAAATCTGGACCCGTATCAATCACAATACTTTGATGATCATCCGTTTCTATATGAATCGAGGTTCTAAGGCGTTTGTCCCGATAATCAACCGAGGTACAAACCTCGCAGCTACAAGTAATAATCGGCACTCCTTGGGAGGTGCCTGTCCCTAAAAAAGTTACTTTCATCGTTGAGTAGTTGAGGTGGCTTTCGTCACTTATTGAGGCAGCTTGCGCCGCAGGTTGAGAAGGCTAAAAATAATTATTAATGAAGTATGAGAAATTTTTAATTGATAATTTTTCATTTTTCATCCTCTGTTTCCTCTGTGGATTGCTCTGTTCCTTCTACCTTCTGTTCTGGACGATCTTCTGCAGCTCCTCTTTTGCGAAAAATCATTTCTCCTCCTTCGTCCCCTACATTCTTTAATGCACTTCCTCGAGGTACTTGCTCACTACGCTCTACCACATTCTTCTTGACATATTGTACTAAGTCAGATACAGGAACTTTCTTGTATTGATTTTTTTCGAAGAAATCAAGGATGGTCTGATTAAAAGGACTATGTGCGCCCACGACTCCATCAGAGACCGGCTCCAACATCCCTGAGGTCAAGCCCCATCGGGATCGAAAACGGGTAATCACATCTTCATACCTATTATCTCTTTGAATATCTCTAAAAATGGCACCGGCAAAACAGGCATCGGCCACTACAAAAACATGCTTGGCTTTCATCTGCTCTACCATCCGAAGTAAAGTAGTATTTGACAAATAAGTAGATTCTTTTTTAGCCTTTCCGTCGATGGGTATCCAGTAACCTTCGTTGATTACGTTATCAAAAATCCCGTGTCCTGAGTAATAAATAAGTAACTCATCATTCCAGTTCATGCGGCTGATCAATGATTTCAAAGAATCTAGTATATTCTCTTTGGTCGCTTGCTCATTGTATAGGGTAAGTGTATTTTCCGCCGTAAACTGATATTTAGAGGTCATAACCTCTCGAATTGCTTTGGCATCATATACTGCATTAAATAGTTTAGGAAATTCGGTATACTCATCTACTCCTATCAGAAACAAATAAGATTCCCCTTGCTTATCGACTGCTTTCAGTTCCTCATCTTCTCTTCTCACTAAGGTGATCTCTTTCTCCGACTCATTCCCATTCACATCCAAAGCCTTTACCAGTATAGGGTTTTCTCCCATCGTCAGTTTTACTAATGCACTAAAGGTATTTTCCTCACTAAGGTTCGTCTTTACCCCATTAACAAAAACACTGTTGACCCCAAACTCATCCACTACATTCCCTTTGACTAAGACTTCATCATTACCGACCAA
This sequence comes from Algivirga pacifica, assembly GCF_039543525.1. Taxonomy (NCBI): domain Bacteria; kingdom Pseudomonadati; phylum Bacteroidota; class Cytophagia; order Cytophagales; family Flammeovirgaceae; genus Algivirga; species Algivirga pacifica. The sequence continues at coordinate 85,889 of NZ_BAABJX010000062.1, read as the reverse complement.
GATCTTATTCCCTCTCACAACAGGAGCTGTAATCAAGATCATTGGAGGTGTCTTATCACTTTTATCCCTATATCTTATCGGGGGTTGTACATCTAAGTTTCTAATGTTCCATAATTGCATCTGATCATTTAAAAAAGAAGCTGATGCCAAATACTCCCCCTTAGGACCAAACTCTATAGATACAATGGTCCCTCCTCCCCTCACATAGTTACTACTCTTAAACGAGAGTGTTTCCATATCCCAAATAATGAATTGTTGGTCCCGTCCACAAGAAGCCAAATAGCGGTTATCGGGGCTAAATGAAAGATCATAAATCCAGCCTCTATGCTTCCCTCCCTTCAACGTAACACAAGTCAGGGAATCACCTAGGTCTTTAACTACTCTCACCTCTCCATCATCCCCTGCAAAAGCAAATAGTTTACCATCAGGACTAAAACGCAGTGCCCTTATCCATACATCAAACTTACGTTTAGCTCTCAGTTCCCCTGTACGAAGATTACGCAAGACCACCCAACCATCTTTTCCTGAGGAAGCCACTGTAGAGTCACTCTTACTTACCACTACATTTAACACTCCTTTTTTATGGTCATTATAAGAAGCTAACTCTTCCCCCTTTATATAATCCCACACTTTAACTGCCCCATCTTTGCTACCGCTAACAAGGATCGCTCCTCCCATATTGGAATCCAAGGCTGTTATCGTATTCTCATGTCCTTTTAAGGATATCTTCTTCTCCAACGATTTGATATCTCTTACAATGATTTCATGTCTAGCGGCCTGTTTAAACAAGGGTATTTTCCTTCTCAATTTACTTAATATCGGACTCTTAGTACCTGAATAAATGACTTCTTTCCCCGTATTAGAATAGCTAAACGCTGTGACCCTATGAAATTCCGTATCGATCTGTGCATACTTCCCCAAACTACCAGCATACCACATGGTAATATGATACTCGTGCGATACCGCAATTTGCTCTCCATCTTGGCTGAACTCAATCTGTTGGGCCTGATAACCTGTAGGTACATTAATCACTTCCCCCTGAGCGGCAAGATATAGCGTAGAAAGTAGCGTGAGTAAAGTAGACAGCAGTAGGTGTTTCATGGGTTGTTAATTTTTAATTTTCAGTTATTAATTTTCAATTGAGTTTGAAAAAAGGTGATCCTTTGGGAAAGGTCATCTATATAAAATAAAAAACCTTCTATACATTAACTATAGAAGGAGCGATTAAAGGGTAGAAATAAGGATACTAATGGAGGAAGGAGGAAGGAGGAAGGAGGAAGGAAAATATCTATTATTAGATTAATTCCTTTATCCTTCAACTAAACAACATGAACGAGCGAAGCTCAACTAAACACCATGAACAAAAAAACCTCAGCGTTTTGAAAAACACTGAGGTTATATAAAATTTTTAATTGAAAATTAAAAATTTATTAAGAGCCTTGTGCCAATGCTTCTGCACCACCCACAATCTCTAGGATCTCTGTTGTAATTGCCGCCTGTCTTGAACGGTTATACATCAATGTCAATTGCTTGATCAACTCACCGGCGTTGTCCGTTGCCTTATCCATAGAAGACATACGAGCACCTTGCTCCGCTGCGTTAGAATCCAACAATTTTGTATAGAAAGAGATCTTCAAAGACTTAGGAATAAGCTCTTTCAAAATATCTTCCTTATTCGGCTCGAAGATGTAGTCCACCTCCATTTCCTGTGCGTTTTCTTTTGATTCGTCAGCATCTGCTGCTACAGGCAAGAAACGATCAGCATGTACAACCTGTGTCACTACATTTACAAACTCATTGTAAACGATATCTACAGCGTCGTAAGTACCGTTAAGGAATTCCGCCATAGCGTATTCCGCTACTTTGCGAGCCTGCTCAAAAGACAGGTCATGGAAGATTTCAGCGTAATCAGAAATTACATTGTAATCTCTCTTCGCAAAGAATTCGTTTCCTTTGTTTCCTAAAGTCAACAAAGTAACATTCTTGCCAGCGTACTTCTCTTCAACCAGTTGTCTTGTCGCCTTAATAATGTTGGCATTAAAAGCGCCACAAAGACCTCTGTCAGAAGTAACTACTACGATCAATACATTCTTGATCTCGTCACGCCCTTGCGCATAAGGGTTGTTTGCCTCTTCTTTCAAAGCGGCAGTAACGTTCCCAAGAATAGAAAACAGCTTTTCAGAGTAAGGACGCATCTGCGTAATTTTATCCTGTGCCTTACGCAATTTAGATGCCGCCACCATTTTCATAGCTTTGGTAATCTGCTGCGTGGATGTCACAGAACCGATTCTTTCCTTTACTTCGTTAAGAGCAGCCATTTTTCTATATAAATTTAAAAACGTAGTGAGCAATCCCTAACAGACTACTCACTACCAATATTATTTATGAAGCGTAGTTTTTCGCTACTTCTTCTCCTACTTTTCTAAGTACTGCGATGATGTCATCAGACCACTTACCAGCAGCGATTGCACTCATCGTATCAGCTTCTTTAGAAGCAAGAACCTGAAGGTATTCCGCCTCAAATTCTTTTACTCTTTCCAAAGGCACTGGATCAAGGATACCGTTAGTACCCGCCCAGATGATTGCTGTTTGCTTCTCTACTGAGAATGGAGAGTACTGTCCCTGCTTCAAGATCTCCTGGTTTTTCTGACCACGATCGATCGTCAACTTCGTTGCCGCATCAAGATCAGAACCAAACTTAGCAAACGCCTCCAATTCACGGAACTGCGCCAAGTCAAGCTTTAATGTACCAGATACCTTTTTCATAGGTTTCGTCTGTGCAGAACCTCCTACACGAGATACAGAGATACCTACGTTGATCGCTGGACGAATACCTGAATTGAATAGGTTAGTCTCCAAGAAGATCTGACCATCTGTAATCGAAATTACGTTAGTCGGGATATAAGCCGATACGTCAGATGCCTGTGTCTCAATGATTGGAAGGGCAGTCAAAGAACCACCACCTTTTACCAAGTGCTTGATAGACTCAGGAAGGTCATTCATATCTTTAGCGATCTCATCCGATGAGTTGATCTTCGCTGCACGCTCCAATAGACGAGAGTGCAAGTAGAATACGTCACCTGGGTAAGCCTCACGTCCTGGTGGACGTCTAAGAAGCAAAGAGACCTCACGGTAAGCAACCGCTTGCTTAGACAAATCATCATACACTACTAGTGCAGGACGTCCAGTGTCACGGATAAACTCACCAATTGCTGCACCCGTAAATGGCGCAAAGTACTGGTTTGGTGCAGGGTCAGAAGCATTACCTGCTACAACTACTGTGTAATCCATCGCACCTGCTTTATCCAAAGCAGCTACTACGTTGGCAACAGTAGAAGCTTTTTGACCAACTGCTACATAGATACAGTATACTGGTTCTCCCTTGTCGTAGAACTCTTTTTGGTTGATGATCGTATCGATGGCTACAGCAGTCTTACCTGTCTGACGGTCACCAATGATCAACTCACGCTGTCCTCTTCCAATTGGTACCATAGAGTCAATAGACTTGATACCCGTTTGCATCGGCTCGTTTACAGGCTGACGGAACAATACACCTGGTGCTTTACGCTCCATTGGCATTTCATATGTTTCCCCAGCGATTTCGCCTTTGCCATCGATTGGTTCGCCAAGCGCGTTAAGTACACGACCAAAAACGCCATCACCGATCTTTACGGATGCGATTTTGTTAGTTCTTTTTACTGTGTCGCCTTCCTTAACTTCTACGGAAGAACCCATGATTACGGCACCTACGTTGTCCTCTTCAAGGTTCAATACCATACCTACTGCCCCTGTTTCGAACTCCAAAAGCTCACCTGACTGAGCATTCGTTAGCCCGTAGATACGAGCAACGCCGTCACCAACTTGTAGTACGGTACCCACTTCCGCAAGCTCAGCTTGACTCTGGAAGTTTGTCAGTTGCTCTCTAAGAATTGCAGACACCTCGTCCGGTCTTACTTGAGCCATTGTTAATTTATTTTAGTGATTATATTTCTAAAAAAGGATAATTCTTTATCTAATTAAAACGCAAAGGGCTTAAGCCACTAGTTCACGTCTTAACGCTCTAAACTTAGAAGAAATTGAGGCATCGATCTCGCGATCGTCTACCGTCAAAATGTATCCTCCAATGATAGAGCTATCGACTAATGAAGTCAATTCTACTTTGTCTTTACCAGAGATCTCTTTCACCTTGTTGACAAAGTCCGCTCTCATTTCTTCGTCGAGTTCAATTGCAGTCACTACAATTGCTTTCTGGATACCATTCAGATTGCGATATTTCTCAATGTATGAGACAGCAATAGCATCCAATACTTCTGTTCTATCTTTATCACACAGAAGCGCAAGCAAGTTTTTAACTACCGGATTCACCTTTTCAGCGAATAGTGCGTCAAGGATGTTTTGTTTTTTCTCGGAAGGAACAATCGGGCTTTTCAAAAGTGTCTTTAGCTCTCGGCTTCCAGATATCGTATCATGAATGTCCTCCATGTTATCACGGATTGCGTCCAGCGTATTTTGCTCTTTCGCAATAGACATCAATGCATCAGCATATCTGACGGCTACTCTTGATTGTGCACTCATTTTCTTACGATTTATGCGATTAAGGGAATAAGCTAAGGCTTATGCCAAAAGCTCTTTTACAAGTTGCTTTTGAGCGTCATCAGCTTTCAAGCTCTGACGAACAACTTTTTCAGCAATTTCCAGAGAAAGCTCCGCTACTTGACCTTTAATCTCAGCCATCGCCGCTCTCTTGTCTGCTTCAATCGCATTTCTAGCTTCTTCGATCATACGATCAGCCTCAACTTTGGCAGCTTCCTGTGCCTCTGCGATCATCTTCTTGCCTTGTGCTTGCGCATCTTTCAAGATTTCTTCACGCTCGGCTCTCGCTTCCTTCTTCGCAGTTTCGATATCTGCTTTCAGGTTCGCCACTTCTTTCTTTGCCTCTTCTGCTTGAGACAAAGCTTTAGTGATAGAGTCCTCACGATCTTTCAACGCTGTTGAGATTGCAGGAAAAACCTTCTTAGCCAACACGAACAATACAATCAGGAAGAACAGTGTAGTCCAAAAAATAAGACCGATACCTGGAGTAATAATGCTCATTTTATCTATTATTTATAAAATCAATATAATTCTCATTCATAAACCAAGACGTATTTTTAATTAAGAATTAAGAATGAATAATTAAGAATAGAGTTTCCTCCTTTATTCTTCATTACTAATTCTTCATTTTTCATTAAAAGGGTCTCAGTAGGATATCTGTCCCCAGGCAACCCCTGTAGGACAGATATCAGCTTTGTCAAAAGATCTTAAGCAAGACCGATCAACAAACAAACTACTACTGCGAAAAGCGCAACACCCTCGATAAGAGCTGAAGCGATAATCATCGCAGTCTGAAGGTTTGATGCGAACTCTGGTTGACGAGCCATAGATTCTACAGCGTTTCCACCGATTTTACCAATACCGATACCAGCACCGATTACAGCAAGACCAGCACCTAGTGCCGCACCAAATTGGCTAAGAGAGCCGATTACTTCAAGCAAAATTGCAAGTAGCATGTTGTTTAGACTTTAAAGTGATATAAAAATTAAACTATATATATTCAGTAAATCGAATATTCATTATTAGTGGTGATCGTGCTCCTCTACGGCCATACCGATAAACAGACCTGTCAACATCGTGAAGATGTAAGCCTGAAGAAGGGCTACGAACAATTCCAAAAAGTACAATGGAACGATCAACAAACCAGCCATAGCTCCTACTGCCGCACTCTTAAGGATAAATCCTAGAGAGATGAAAGCCAAGATACTAATGTGACCTGCCGTAATGTTCGCAAACAAACGAAGCATCAAGGCTACTGGTTTGGTAAAGATACCCATTAACTCTACCGGGATCATGATTACTAGCAATGGTTTAGGAACACCAGGAGTCGCAAAAATGTGCCCCCAATAGTCTTTTGTTCCGTTAATATTAGTAATCAATAACGTAAACACGGCCAATGTCATTGTAAAGGCAATGTTTCCGGATGTATTGGCTCCCCCTGGGAACAAGCCCAATAGGTTATTGAACCAGATAAAGAAGAATACCGTCAATAGGTACGGCAAGAACTTCTCGTATTTTTTCTCTCCAACTGTAGGCTTCACTACTTCATCTCTCACAAAGACAATGATCGGCTCAAAGAATGACTGCACTCCTTTTGGTGCTTTTCCTTTGTTTGTCTCATACCCCTTTGCTACCTGATTGAAGATAACGATTAGCAATATTACAGAGATCAACATTGAAGTTGCATTCTTCGTCAATGAGAAGTCATACACCTTCATTCCTCCTTCTTCCACAATATGATCGTGGCTATCCAATGCGTAGGTTCTATCTCCTACTTGTTTCTTGTGACCGTGATCAAATGCATTTGACATAAACACATCAAAATCACCATTTTCAGTCACCAAGATCACTGGCAATGGAATAGAAAGGTGATGCTCATGTCCTTCAGCATCTTTCCAGTCAGCAATGTGCCACGAGTGTCCATCCAAGACGTGGTGAAGAATTGTCTCAGTAGGTTTAAACTCCTCTCCTTCGGAAGAGGCATCCTTTGCGTGAATCAAACCAGTGGTTCCAAAAACAAACACCCCAATCAAAAGATGTCTAAGCCACGAAAAATTTAAGTTTTTCATCGATTAATCTTAGTCTTCAACAGAATTTTGGCGCAATTTAGAGAATAGGTGAATAATTTCAAACACGGTAAAGGAGAAATAAAGCAAGAAGAAATTTACAGCAAAAATTACACGATCCGCCTTTGTGTCTTGAACTAACACAAAATAGGCTAAGAAAAGTGCCAAACCCATAAATAATCTTGCTGTGGTCGCCCCCATGAAGAAATTGTAAAAAGACATCACATTCCCCTTAGCGCCCAACGCTACAACTTCATATGATATAATTGCCAGTACTACATTGTAAATAAGCAACCCTGTTGCATAAGGACTTACCCACTCTGGTCTGTACGTCGGCAAAACAATAATTCCTGATAAAAATAGTGTGGTCAATACAGCAACTCCCAGAAAAAAACGCGTTCTCAAACTCATAATATGCCCCCTTATCCTTTCTTTAAACCTTTTTAATGTTTGTTGCTTATTGCTTCAATCTCAACCGTTACCGGTTACAATTGTATACTTTATCAATCTGAGCGCAAACTTAATAAATAAAGTCTAAACGCAAAGAGATTTTAGTGTATTTTATACTATTAAATCTAAAACAAATACAAAATATGAGTCATCCCATATTAACAACTGACTTAGTTTTCTGGTAATTCATCACTTTATAGCTATCTCACAAGCCCTTTATAAGCTTCTTCATTTTTTCCTTGATGAAAAAACGAAGCAAAAAAATCAAGGCTTTGAAGAATTTGCCTAATTTTTAATCGTAAGAGCTAAACCCATTACATGGCGTATTCAACTCGCTACGCTCAAACAATGGAATTTTCTTAACGCTTTTACGATTAAAAATTTTAACGGCAATTCTTCAAGGCCGTTTTTTTATATATAAAGACGCTATTTAAACAAAAAAACATGAGTCATTCCTTAAATATCAATACAGGATGACTCATGCTTTTTGTGTCTTTATTTTTTAGGAGAAGGCGGCTTGTTTTTATCTCTATTGATATTACTAAGGCCTTTAAGCAATTGATACATGGAGGCAAACAGTCCAAACAAGGTCAACCCTATCGTATAATAAGGCTTATCCGTTTGCTGCCAATCATCCAAGGCTCTACCTGCCCAAGCACACAACAACAGCGTTACAATCATTTCCATACTCACAGAAATGTAACGCATAAAGAGATTATAACGCTTGACCTGTTTCTTAAACGGCTGCGGACGTTGGTTTTGCTCCTCCTTTTTCAACTTGCTTTACTGGTTTATGGTCATTCTTCGTCACAGACTCTCCCATACGACACTTACCATTAAACTGTGCCCCTGGATCAATCGTCAACTTGTTAGTAATGATATCACCGTTAATCACAGCGGTAGAACGCAACACCAAAGACTCTGTGATCTCCAAAACACCTTCAATCTCTCCCTCAATTTCTGCACTCTGTGCATAAAGGTTTCCTTCTAGCTTAGCTTCTTTTCCTACTACTACTCTAGACTTGGACTGAATATTACCAATTAGGTTACCATCCAGGCGGAAGTTACCAAATGTTTCGATGTCTCCCTTGATGGTCGTTCCTTTTGCGACGTTGTTTGTTGAATTATTCATTTGAACTTCTTCGTTGACTTGTTTTTCAGTTTTATTTCCAAAAAGGCTCATATCTATATGCTTTTACCTTAATAACTTAATTCTTGTATAATGTGGGTTCTCGAACCTTCCTAATTAATCAAATGCAATAAAGTTTGCAGGATTTGCCGGTGACCCTTTGTACCAAATCTCAAAATGCAAGTGAGGGCCATCTGTTAACTCTCCACTATTTCCAATAATAGCAATGATATCACCTGCCCTTACTCTTTCTCCCACTTTTTTCAATAAGGTAGAGTTATGCTTATAGAACGATATGATCTCATTTTTATGTTGTACGCCTATCACATATCCTGAGTCCTGTGTCCAGGAGGATAGGATGACGGTACCATCTGCCACAGACTTAATGGGTTCATTTGCCTTTGCAACAAGGTCTGTGCCGAAATGACGTTCTACAATATTAAATTCCTTGGAGATCACTCCGTTAATTGGTGGAAAGAAAAACACATTCTCTGAAATCTGCTTCTCTACACTATTAGCACTCTCTACTTTTGTAAACTCATTTCTAAATGAAGAATCTGCAGCACTGATTTCCATCAAGTTATTTGAAGACGACTGTATCGTTGCTGCTGTCCCTTCTTTGGACTGCACTCCTGTTTCGTCCACCTTCCCATCGATGATATCCTGAATATTTTGAATATATATGTCTTTATCCAGCGCTGCTTTTTCTAAGGAGTCCACTGCAGTAGATAACGTACTCAAACGCAATACTAATTGTTGATTCTCATATGCTGGATCAAATAAACTCACCAACAATGTCTTAGCCAGGAACAGGCTAAACAGAAACAATGCAATAAACACCCCTCCCAGCAAAACAACCAGCTTGGAATAAGTAAAATCATATCGATGTTTCTCTGCTAATGACTCTGCATCCTTGATCTCCAATATTCTCTTGGATGACAAGAAGCTTGATAAGGTCCTTTTCTGTTTCATGTCTCTTTCTATAATTCCATACAAGGTGATTCATATTCCAGTCCCCTTATACACGCATTCCCTGTAAGTAAACGTCGCCCTAAGGCAAGTAGGTATTACAAATTAAAGTAATTCTATTTTTTTTTCACATTTATAGATAAAATTATATTTTCTCAGGCATTCTCCACTGAGAATCTGCTTCTTTATCCTTAATTTTAAGGTCGAGAGCTTCTTTGGAATACTGATTGAGAAAGAAAACCTCTCTAATCACTGTTCCGAACAAGCGCTGAAAATCGTTGAGAACTTCACGAACCTAAGTATACATGGCATACAAACACTATTCCACGAAAATCCATTGGGTATGGTTTACCTTATTGAGTATCCTGTTATCAGGATGCCAGTTCTACCATGACGCGACCTCCCGCTTTAATGCCTACTTTCTGGCTAAAGAAAAAATGGAAGAAGTGGAGCAAAAAATGGCTGAAAGCATACAAGATGATTACAATGGTGTTCTTAATATCTTTGATCCTATTGACTCTACTAAGACCAATGCTTATCGTGAACAATTTGAGTATATCATCAAGAAGGCTTCTTTACCGATCAAATGGCATAAAAGTAGCCAGTATGTAGATAACTGCTACAACTTAATTGGGCGCACTCGTCTATATCGTCAAGACTATGAGAATGCCCTGGATACCTATAAGTATGTTTTTGCCAACAATGATGACGCTAACTCTCGTCATGAAGCTTTGGTATGGATGATGCGCCTGTTCGTAGAAAAGAATGAACTTAAGAACATGCAAGTGATCAAACAGGCTATCAATGAGGATTCCGCTCCTTTTAATGATGAAAATGCCAAGGTTTATCACCTGACGATGGCTCAGTACTATAAAATACAACGTGATTACCCCAATGCTATCGCCCACCTTTCCCTTGTTCCTCCATTAGAGAAGAATAGAACCTTAAGGGCGCGTTATTACTTCATCTTGGGACAAATGCACAAACGAATTGATGGTATGGAAAAAGCGCATCAGTTCTTTGCCAAAGCTTCCAAGATCAACACCAACTATGAAATGGAGTTTTTGGCAGCACTTAATGCCAAGGTGACCCAACCTATTAACCTCTCCAATACCAAAGAGAACAAAAAACTGAGCAAGTACTTTCAAAAAGAGCTGAAAGACCTTAAGAACTGGGACCTTAGAGACCGTATCTACTATCAGATGGCTGCCATAGAAATGCGCCGACCTGATACAGATCAAGCTTTAAAAGACCTAAATGAATCTATCCAAATAAGCACCAAGGACAAAGTGCAAAAAGGGTACTCCTACCTAATGTCGGGAAAGATTTACTATGAAGACATTGGGGACTATGAAAAAGCGGCTGCTTATTATGACAGCGCTATGAAACTACTTCCTGAAGACATGCATCATTATGAAATGATTGCCAAAAGGGCTGATTACCTAAAAGACTTAGCCAAATACACTAAAATTATTCGGGAACAAGATCGTCTATTGTCCCTTTCGGCAATGAACGAGGAAGAACGCGATTCCGTTTTTAGGGCTGAAATGGCTCAGGAGAAAGATGCAATCATTGAAAAGGAAGCGTTTAAAAAGATCAATGAACAACGTAAAACATTGAATCTCGCTCAGAATACTGTCACCACTAATAGAGATAACAGTAACTCTTGGTACTTCTACAACCCCAATGCAACCGTTGCGGGTTCTTCTCAATTCCTAAGAACTTGGGGAAGCCGCCCTTTGGAAGACAACTGGAGAAGATCGAGAAAGCAAAGTGTTATACCTGAGCAAAAAGGATTACAAGCACAGCTAAAAGCGCAAGAAGAAAAAGAAAAAGCACAAAAAAGTGACTTGTTCGCCAGTATTAAAAGTGTGGACGAACGTCGAAGTGAGATTCCTCATTCAGAAGCTGACCTCAGTAAGATTCGTGAAAAACTGGGGGATGCCCTGTTTAATCTTTCTAAAGTATATCTTTATAAAATAGAAGACTTTTTCTTGGCACAAAGTAATGGTCAACGGTTGATTGATGAGCTTCCGGCACACGAGTATACTCCAGAAATGATCTATACTTTATACACTTCTTGTCCAGAAGAAGCTTGTAACCCTGAGATCTACAAGCAACTATTGATCGAACAATACCCAGAGTCTTTCTATGCCAAGATTCTTGTCAATCCTGATTATGTATATCAGAATAACTTATTGAACAAGGTCGTAGAGAAAAAATACCAAATGGCTTATAAGCTCTATAATAACGGAAACTATAACAATGCTCTGGTATATCTGGATGAAATCGACTATCAGTACCCCAAAAACCGCTTACAGGATAAGGTTGGTATGCTAAGGGTATTAGTCGCTGCAAAAACAGCCGTTACCTATAAAGAATATAAAGACGCTATTGACGTATTCTTGCATAAGTTCCCTGAGAGTGAATTTGCTCCTAGAGCCAAAGAGATGCTTGAGCTGATTCCTGATGGAGGTATAGATGCGAGGATTCCTGGTAGAAAAGAAAAGAAATAAGGATGCCCTTGCAAAGGGCACCCTTATCGAATATAACTTTTATGATTTTTTAGTGGTATTTCTCTTACATAAATCATTGATTTGCATAATTTATGTTCTTGAGGAGCGTATAAACCACCTCATTTTTCATGGTGATCATAACCAACCAATTGTATGTATTCTAAGATTATCAAAACACTATGGGTACTCTTTGCTATAGGAGTAGCCGGTGTATTTGTATTTGCTTTATCATTAAAATATAACTGGGGCAATCTATATGGAGGGCTGCCAGATCCAAGTGTACTGGAGAATCCAGAAACACAACTGGCTTCTGAGCTATACTCAGCTGATGGTGTCCTTTTGGGTAAATACTTCCGTGAGAACCGTACCAACGTAACCTACGAAGATCTATCCCCTAACCTAATCAACGCCCTTTACGCATCAGAGGATATTCGTTTTGATGAGCATAGTGGTATTGATTTTAAAGCAACCCTCGCTGTTCCTTACTCTTTACTGAAAGGAAAAAGTCGTGGTTCCAGTACGCTTACACAGCAGCTTGCGAAAAACCTTTTTAACACCAGACGCTCAGATGACCTAAAAGGAAAGCTATCTGATGTAAAGTTTCTCGGATTGGTGATTAATAAGTTTAAGGAGTGGATCTTGGCCCTGGAACTTGAGCGTTCTTATACCAAGAAAGAAATTATGGTGATGTACTTGAATACCGTTGACTTTGGCAGTAATGCTTTTGGTATTCAAGTAGCTTCAAAAACATATTTCGATACAACCCCAGAAGCTTTGACGATTCCTCAGGCGGCAACATTAGTCGGTATTCTTCAGGCGCCTTCCTTTTACAACCCTAAGCGACACCCTGAACGTGCCGAATATGTGCGTAATAAGGTGATTGCCCAAATGAAGAAATACCACGATCGTCTAATGTTAGAGGAGCAATATGATGTTACCCTTAACGATCTAGACTCTATGCAGAGCATTCCTATGGAACTGCAATATGAGGTAGAAAGTCACAACAAAGGATTGGCCGCTTACTTTAGAGCTGAAGTAAAGCGAGAGCTTCTTCACCTTTTCAGAAACAGCCCGGAACTACAAGGATATGACCTTTTTGCAGATGGACTAAAGATCTATACCACCATAGACTCTCGTATGCAACGCTACGCAGAAGAAACAGTGGAAGGTCATATGAAAGGACAACAAAAACTCTTCTCTGAACACTGGAAAGGACAAGGAAATCCTTGGATCGACCGTGAAGGAGAAGAAATTGAAGGATTCCTGGAAACTGCCATTCGACGAACTGAAGTGTTCCGTAACCTTCGAAAGCAATATGGTGACGATGAAAATGCTATCACCAAAGAACTCTCTCGAAAAAAGAAGATGCGTATCTTTACTTGGGATAATGAAAATTATGAGAAAGATACTGTGATGAGTTCGATGGACTCTTTGGCTTACTACAAACACTTCTTGCATACCGGTTTTATGGCCATGGATCCTTACAATGGACAAATCAAAGCTTGGGTAGGGGGGATCAACTTTAAGTACTTCAAGTATGATCACGTAAGACAAAGTTATCGTCAACCTGGTTCTACATTTAAGCCAATGCTTTATTCGGCTGCCTTGGAAGACAAGTTTACGCCTTGTACTCCAATCTTGGATGCTCCAATTTCTTTCCCTGTGACTAAAGTTGATGAGGAAGGGAATGTAATCGAAGACCGCTGGACTCCTAAGAATGCGATTGACTACTCTGGAGAGACTATGACACTTCGTCAAGCCATGGGACGCTCTGTTAACACTGCTGCGGCCTATCTGGTAAAACAACTTACTCCAACCAAACTAGCACATTATGCCAGAGACAAGTTTGGTTTCAAGGAAATCAGAAATGAGCTATTTGAACGCTACCTTAGCGAAGAAGAAATTGCCAGAGGAAAAACAGGATACGATGTAAAACCAATTGCAGCTGTACCTTCCCTATGTTTGGGAACTGAAGATGTATCCGTTTACGAAATGGTATCAGCTTATGGTACGTTTGTCAATAAAGGTACTTGGACCAAGCCTTTATTCATTACGCGTATTGAGGATAAAGACGGAAGAATCCTGAAAGAGTTTACACCTATGACCAAGGAAAGTTTGAGCGAAAAAACGGCTTGGTTAATGACTTATATGCTGAGAGGCTCCAACGAAGAAAGTGGTGGTACTTCTTTAGGTCTTACACGCTATAACTTCAAGAGAGATCAAAAAACGGGTGAGAACTTCCATGTAGGTGGAAAAACCGGTACTACTGCCAACTACTCTGATGGTTGGTTTATGGGAATTACCAAAGACCTTGTCGCTGGTACTTGGGTAGGTGCCGAGGACCGAAGCATTCACTTTAGAAGCATTCGCTACGGACAAGGTGCACGCTTGGCAATGCCACAGTACGCCGAGTTTATGGAAAAAGTCTATGCTGATGAGGATCTATGTAAAGAGTTGAATTACTCCAGAGGGTATTTCCCTGAGCCTTCTCAACCAATTGACATTAACCTCAATTGTGATGAATTAAACATGCCTGAAGAAGGAATGGAAAACGACTCTACCGATATTCTTCCTTATATGGACAATATGGAAGAGGAAGCTTTGTAAGGTATAAGGTAAAAAGTAATAGATAAAAGGTCTCCAAAATATATGGAGGCCTTTTTTATTGGAGAATATCTACCACCTTGGAAATCAAACAAAAATGGTAGACCTTTGTTCCATAATCAAGGTGTATATCTATTCCTGAATATTCTTTCTATAAAATATTATGAGCAACAATTTTGTATATATCGCGGGATTCATCGTGATCGCTAGTAGTCTTTTTCCTTTGATGGGATACTTTTTGGATCACAAGTACAAGAAGAAGATCAATAAAAAGAAAGAAGACTAGCCTCTTTTGTTCATGATGTTTAGTTGAGCTTCGCTCGTTGATGATGTTTAGTTGAAAAATAGTGTATCAAATTCATGAAATGAATTTTAAAAAAACAACTAAACACTATGAACGAGCGAAGCTCAACTAAACATCATAAACAAAAAAACCTTGATGTACTGCTACATCAAGGTTTTTTATTTATTAAGCGGTCTTTATTAAAAGACTTTATTTCGCATAGTTTACTGCTCTCATCTCTCGAATGACGGTTACCTTGATCTGTCCAGGGTACTGCATCTCATTCTCGATCTTGTTGGCAATATCGAATGACAATTGTCCTGCCTCTGTATCTGATACATTCTCTGCATCTACCATGACACGAAGCTCACGTCCTGCCTGCATTGCGTAACACTTATGTACTCCCTTAAAGCTTAAAGCCATGCTCTCTAGCTCTTTCAGACGCTTGATATAAGATTCCATCATCTCACGTCTTGCTCCCGGTCTTGAACCGCTAATCGCATCACAAGCCTGAACAATTGGAGAAATCAATGTAGTCATCTCAATCTCATCGTGGTGAGCACCAATCGCATTACACACATCTGGATGCTCTCCGTATTTCTTCGCCAGGTTCATACCCAGAATTGCGTGCGGTACTTCTGGCTCTTCTGGCCATACCTTACCAATGTCATGCAATAGTCCGGCTCTCTTCGCTTGCTTGGCATTCAATCCTAGCTCAGAAGCCATAGAGGCTGCTAGTTTCGCTACTTCCCTAGAGTGTTGCAATAAGTTTTGACCATACGATGAACGGAAACGCATTCTACCCACCATTCGGATCAACTCTGGGTGCAACCCATGGATTCCTAAGTCGATTACGGTACGCTCTCCCAGTTCAAGGATTTCGTCCTCAATACTTTTTCTGGTTTTGGCTACTACTTCCTCAATACGAGCTGGGTGAATACGCCCATCTGCCACCAAACGCTGTAAAGATACTCTGGCGATCTCTCTCCTTACCGGATCAAAACCTGATATGATAATCGCTTCTGGTGTATCATCTACAATAATTTCTACTCCTGTAGAAGCTTCCAAAGCACGGATATTACGTCCTTCTCTACCGATAATTTTCCCTTTCAACTCATCATTCTCTAAGTTGAATACGGATACACAGTTCTCAATGGCATGCTCAGCAGCCGTACGTTGTATCGTAGTGATTACCGTTTTCTTTGCCTCCTTGGTTGCGGTTAGTTTCGCCTCTTCCATAATATTTTTGATATGGATAGATGCTTTGCTTCTCGCTTCATCCTTTAACGCTTCCACTAATTGCTCTCTAGCCTCATCTGCCTTAAGGTTCGCAATCTTCTCCAATTGAGAAACTTGCTGTAATCTCAAGTTTTCTGCCTCTTCTTTAGCTTTGATAGCCAATTCCTTCTGCTCAGCAATTTCGTCAAATCGTTGATCGAGTTCTTGTGTTTTCTTCTTTTGTTGTTCTAGTCCTTTCGTCAGTTGAGCTTCTTTCTGCTTTAACTTATTTTCATTCTGCTTCAGCTTATTCTCATATTGCTTCAGCCTATTTTCATTAACGCTCAACTGATTTTTCCTTTTTGATGACTCGCTTTCAAAATCGGATTTCATCTTAAGGAACTTCTCTTTGGCTTCTAGTACCTTATTTCTTTTCATGGTCTCTGCAGAGCTTTCCGCCTCCTTGATCAGCATTTTTGCTTTTCGTTTGGCATCCTCCTCCATATTCTTGAAGACCCTTCCCAGTAGGAAGCGCCCGATCAGCACTCCCACTACAAGTGCTGCCAGCACCGGTAAAATTATATTCATCTCCATGACTCAAAACAGTATTGAGAAATAAGGCTTTTCAGCGCTTACTTCTACTTCGTATACTTCCGTATTTTATTAGTTGATTTATACAGAAACCGGAGTACACCAATCTTACTCGTTCTCTTTTTGAACTTGTGGTTGATCTTGCTCTAAAACCTGATCCAATAAATAATTCAATTTTCCAATACGTTCGGTTGCATGGTCTAATGTTTCACGACTTCTCAGTTGCTCAACTACAATATCAAAGGCAGCAATCGCCAATAGGTCTTCCAATTTGGAAACCCCCAAGCGCTGCTTTTTCGCCGTGATTTTCTCTGTCAGTACCGCTGCGGCCTCTTTCAAGAGCTCTTCATCCTGAGCTTCGGCTTTTAGCGTATACTCCTTATTATATATAGTGATCTTAATCTGACTTTTCATGGAAACAAAAACCTGCCATACATCCCGTAAAAGGAATTAACTATTACCTGAAGTCCTCGTCAACCTTCATAAGATTATGCGAACTACCAATCCCTTACAGATTTTATTCTATTTAAGATGTATTATACAAAAAAAATCAGTCTTAATGATTTTTTTCTTCAAGTTCTTCTTTTAAAAGTTCTAATTCCAAAGAGAGCTCTTCCTTCTCTGCGATCGTCTCCTGCAGTTCTTGTTTCAAGGCATTGATTGCGGTAGCATCCTCTTGCTGCTGAAACAATAGCTCTTCTTTTTCTTTTTGTAATAGGGTAATAATTTCCTGTAGGCTTTGCAGTTCTGTATGTTCTTCTTCCTTCCCTTGCTCTACTTCTACAGCACTTTCTTCAGCCGTCTGCACCTCTTGCTTCAATCCTTCCAGGGTCGTTACATATTGCTGTTTTTGTTGTAGCAACTCCTCAATCTCTTCATTGAGAGAAGTAACCACCATGGTTTTCTCCTGGATAAGCCGCTCGGCTTCCATATTTTGTTCTTTGGCAGTTCCTAACTCTTCGGTTTGTGCATCAAACAGTCCCTGCAAGCGATCCATATACACTTCTAATTGCTGCATTTCTTCCTTTAGACGCTCACATTCCGCTTTCAACACCTGCTTGTCTGCCTGCTCCTGCTCCAGCAATTGCTGTAGTTCCTTGTATTTTCTGAAAAATTCAGATGCCTTTTCCTCCAAGGCTCCCAATTTCAACAATAAGTTACTCATAGGCGTATACAGTCGTAGTTTATATAAGTTAGCGCTTGAGCAAAACTGCTCAAGCGCTATATATACTTAAATTATTTTCTGATGATTGCTCCTACCTCTTTCTCAAAGGCTGCAATCAATCGAGTCATTGTTTTGTCAATCACTTTATCGTTCAGTGTCTTTTGTGCATCCTGCAACGTAAAGCTAATAGAGTAAGACTTCTTCCCTTCTCCCAGATTCTCTCCTTCATATACATCAAAGACATTCACCTTCTTCAGTAGCTTACGCTCTGTTCTCTTGGCTACCTCTTCGATTTCACTAAAGTTGGTTGACTTGTTCAATACCAACGAAAGATCTCTTCTTACTTCCGGGAACTTTGGAATCTCTACAAACTTGTAGTTACTATTTTGTAACGCAAGTAACAGGTCCCAATCAAACTCTGCATAGAATACCTCTTGCTTTACCCCTGCCAATTTCGCTATTTTTGGATGTACCATACCCAGACGAGCAATCGTACCTTTCTTGTGCTCATAGCTCAATCCATAGGCAAACAAGTCATCTTGCAATGTTTCCTGCTTGTACTTCGAAATATTAAATTGCTGGAACGTTCTCAATACCAAAGAAGCCAAATCATGGAAAGCTGACTTTTCTGTTTTCCCTCTCCATGTTTCTTCTCGTTGTGCACCGGTCACAAACATAGATAGACGGTTTTTCTCCACATACTCCCCTTCTACCTTGCTATATACTTTTCCAAATTCAAAAAGCTTTAAGTCTTTTTGTTGTCTGTTGATATTGTGTGCAATCACTTCCAAACCTGTGAACAGCAACGACTGTCTCATGACATCCAGATCAGCACTTAGCGTGTTCAGGATTTCTACATTCTCTTCATCCTTCAAGCTTTGTACTGCTTTTACGTAAGTACTGCTTGTCAAAGAGTTTGTCAGGATCTCAGATACTCCAGCCCCTGCCAACATTTGCGTCACCTTAGCTTTAAGTACATCAGCATCTTTCTTAGGGAAATGTGCCAGGTAACTTGCCGATAGGTTCTCACTTAACTCTACGTTATTGAAGCCATGAATTCTCAAGATTTCCTCAATAATGTCTGCTTCCCTTTGTACATCAACTCTGTAAGGAGGTACTGCTACTGTAAATCCTTCTTCACTCTCCTGTAAGAAACGCATTTCTAGTCCTTCCAAGATCTCCTTTACACGCTCTTTTGGAATGTCTGCACCAATCAGTCGATTGATATGCTTATAATTTACAGCTACCTCAAAGTCTGCTACCGGAGTAGGATAAAGATCAACAATCTCCGAAGACACTGTTCCTCCTGCTACTTCCTGAATCAACAAAGCAGCTACTTTCAAAGCCTCTACTGGCATATTCGGATCAGTTCCTCTTTCAAAGCGGAATGATGAATCTGTCTTGATCCCATGACGTTGCGAAGTTGCTCTTACCCCATCAGGACCAAAGTAAGCACTCTCCAGGAAAATCGCCGTTGTGCTCTCTGACACGCCAGAGTCTATCCCTCCGAATACCCCAGCGATACACATTGGTTCTTCTGCATTACAAATCATCAAGTCTGCGGCAGAAAGTTTTCTTTCTTCTTCATCTAAAGTAACGAAGGTAGTTCCTTCTGCTACTTTCTTCACAATAATTTTATTGCCTTTTACCTTAGCGGCATCAAATGCATGTAACGGCTGTCCAAGGCTATGTAAAATATAGTTTGTAGCATCTACTACATTATTCAATGGTGCTACGCCAATCGCATTCAAGCGATCTTTTAACCACTTTGGAGACTCTCCTACTGTCAAGCCAGAGATTGTCAAACCAGCATAGCGAGGACATGCTTCCGCATCTTCCACCACAACCTCCATGGTTAAATCATTATTTTCTACTTTGAATGCTTCTGTCGATGGGAAATTAAGTGGACGTCCTGTCAATACTTTCAGGTCTCTAGCTACTCCATAGTGAGAAGCACCATCTACACGGTTAGGGGTTAATCCAATCTCCAATACCGTATCCGTTCCTACCTTAAAGTAATCTGCAGCAGGAGTACCATTGGCCATATCAGTATCCAACACCATAATCCCATCATGAGAACCTCCCAAGCCAATTTCATCTTCAGCACAGATCATTCCCAAAGATACCTCTCCCCTGATCTTACCTTTCTTAATTTTGAAGGACTCTCCTTCTGGAGTGTACAGTATAGTACCTACTGTCGCAACTACTACTTTCTGTCCAGCCGCTACATTAGGAGCTCCACATACAATTTGTACCGGTTCTCCCTCTCCAAGGTCTACTTTTGTAATGCTCAGTTTATCAGCATCCGGGTGCTTACCACACTCCAACACCTCTCCAATCACCAGTCCTTTCAGACCTCCTTTGATGGTTTCTACCTCCTCGATCCCTTCGACCTCCAATCCGGCCATCGTCAATAGGTGATCGATTTCTTCTGCTGATTCATTTATATTGATAAAGTCTTTAAGCCAGTCCAGTGATATTTTCATTGTGTACTATCTCTTTTTTATACTTCCTGCCCATCAGGAAAGTGAACAAAAATGATTGCCTCTATGCTTATGGTTCCTCCATCGTTTTGGGATTCAAAACGGGGTATACCCCTAAGCGCTTTTTATGCCTAAAAAAGTTAGCTATCGTCAATTTTACTAACAATAGTAAACAACTCAGGTCATAAAATACGTAAGTGACAAAAATAAAAGAAAAAAATCAAAGCACACATGTTTACTTACAAAAGGTCAAGGGGGAAAAAAGTAAAAGGGAAAAGGTATTTAAACTACTACTTTCTCCTTTCTTTGGGGCAACCTCGAGAATTGTGCTTGCAGTAGTGTGAACTCATACTTTATGAAGTGATCCTTTCTATATCATTTGGCCTGTAGCTTTTTTTCCAACTCTTTGATTTTTTCCATCATCCCTGCTTCTCTCTCCTTACTCTTGTGCAACACAATATTTAGTAACTTCTCTTTATTATGCTGTTTACGCTCCCTTACCTCCAATTCCTCTATCCTAGACTTCAAAGCGTCCTTTTCATTCAAAACTTCTGCTAACTGTTCCTGTACTTCCCTATAGCTTTCCTCCGCTTTGCTTTTCTCTAATTGTATACGTTTCTGATAGGACTGAGACTTTTCAAACTCCTTCACTAATAACTGCTCCCCTTTTGATAAACGATCATTTAATTTTTGTAATTGATGCTGCTTTCTTTCCATAGACTCCTGCGCGGCTTTTAGCTCTTCCATATTTTGTCTCATCTCTTCCTCCTGCGCTCGAACCACTTCATTTTGATATTGAGTCTCCTCCAATAATATCTCTGTTTGCTCTGCATGATAAACCATACTCATATTAGCAGATATACTATCACAAAAACTATTGAAACGTTGTTGATCGTCTTCAGTAAGAGGGTATAAGGATGCTACTTCTATCACTCCATATACTTTTTGATTATAGACCAGTGGAACGATATACAAATAAGAAGGAGTCGCCTCCCCGATACCTGAAGTGATATATACATATCCCTGAGGTACTTCTGATAAATATAAGGGCTTACGATCCAGCAATACCTGCCCTACCAGTCCCTCTCCTGCCTTTATGGTTTTATTGATGTATCTCTTACGATCATAAGCATAGCAAGCCTTTAATTCTAACCCAGCGCCTTCGACTCCAATAGTATCGACCAAAAACACACCTCCTTGCACCAGTTGAAAGGTTTTCAGTAAGAACTGTAATACCGCATCACATAAAGATATCAAGTTCTGATGCTCTCCAATCAATTCCATCAATTGCTGCTGATGCTCATTCTGTCTCTGTTTTCTTTGTTCCTCTTCAATCAACTGCTCCTTTTCCTTTAAGTGTTGCAATACGGCCGTAATTACCGAGTGCTCTACCTCCAAAGAGGTTTCCATCGGTTTATTTCCTGAAAGCATTTTCTGCACCAAATCAACAACTTCTTTCAAGTAATGATTTTCATGGGTTAATGCATCCCAACGTTGCTCCGTTATCAAACGGAAAGGGAATCCATTGCTCATAGTTTTGAATGGGTTTGGTTTTTGCTCAACATAAAGTACTTAGTCACAAGATGTGATCTTGTAAATAATTTATCACTTTCCATTGAAAACAGTATACAATCTGCCTATTTTCGCATATTATATTTTTTAATATTAATTAATTAACGACTACAACAGGAAGATGACACTCTCCAAAATCAAACGTAACAATAAAAATAACCTACTACTGGTCCTGGTAGTCATTTTAGTTTTCCTTAATGGATTACAGTGGCTTTTAAATGACCGCTCCTCTCAAAAGAAACAAGTCCTGATTGAAAGCAAAGAACTAGAGCTGGTAACCACCTATGCAAAGCTAGACTCTATTTCCAGCGAACTGGAACTTCAAATCTCCGAGTTACAATCCATGAATGGACACGTAGATTCGTTAATTCTAATCGTTAAGGAGCTGGAGAGAGATAAACAAGAGTTACTGACATCTAAAAACCTAGCCAATGGTCGTTATCAAGAACTCAGAGGCAAGGTAGAAGCCTATGAAGAACTCCTGAAAAGAAAGGATGCTGAAATTGCTTTACTCAAAAAAACCAATCAATCCCTATTGGATGAAACCATTAGCCTTAAAAAGGAAAAAATTGATTTGGAAGACAGCATCGTTGGCCTTAAGCGTACACAACGTAAAATGAGTGCCAAAATATCCATGGCATCTTCATTAAAAGCAAAGGATCTCTCTTTTACCCGAATATCGGATAGTGGTAAAGAGAAAATTGGGACCTCTTTTAAAAATAGACGACTTTCCCGATTAAAGCTTCACTTCACCATCGCTAAAAACCCTATCAGCCCAATTGGCGTTAAAACCATCTACTTGATTATCGCGACGCCAGAAGGTGCCACCCTTTACAACGAGGCTATTGGCTCTGGAACCTTTAAATTAAATAAGGGAGAAGTATTCTATACAATGAAACAGGATATCCTTTTTGATAACACGGAACAAAAAGTCGCTTTTGAATACACCAAGGATAGTGATCTAAAAGTAGGACAATATACGGCAATGCTTTACAATGATGGTGTTTTGATGGGAGAGCAAAGCTTTATTATTAAGTAGTGGGCAGTGAGCAATGAGCAATGAGCAATGAAGTACTAACTGGTGGTCTAAACACTAAGTTTTCTGATAGAAATAAAAGGACTACTTCCAAATGGATAAAGGAAGAAGGATAAAGGATAAAGATATAGGAGTTTCTGGATAATAATCCTTCTTCCTTAATCCTTAATCCTTAAACTGTTTGAAAGTAGCACTCAGTTATAAGTTTACTTAGTAATCAATCCACTAGATGTCATACTACAATAGTAATCATTAGACTTTATAAGGAGCAGCGACGTTAGGTCGTTGCTTTTTTTATCACCAAAACTAAGCACTGTTCATGGTGTTTAGTTGAGCTTCGCTCATTCATATTGTTTAGGTGAAAAAAAGATTTAACGAAACCCTTTGGTAGTATGACATATAAATACTCAACATTAATAATGGGTTTGAGAAACTACTAAACATCATGAACATTTCCACATTAAATATCATTAAGAGTTTTCCTCCTCTCGTATTAGATTATTCTGACAAAAAATAGGTTTTATTACAGTTGGTCCTTATCACCAAATAGTATGTGATCTATTGATCATGTTTTCAAGGCAGCAAATGAACTAGGAAAAGAGTATGACATTCAAGAAATATATCAACCACTATCAGGAAAATTTTCGACTAGCCGTACCGGTGGTTATTGCCCATATTGGGCAAATGCTTACCAATATTGCAGATAATGTGATGACGGGCCACTACAGTACACTATCCCTTTCTGCTTCGGCATTTATGAATAGTGTGTTCATCATTGTCATGGTATTTGGAATTGGTTTTGCACAAGGACTTACTCCCCTTATCGGGAAAGCGATAGGACAAAAGGAACTTCAACGTACCGGCCATCTATTACGTCATAGCTTATTACTCAATACCGCAGTAGTGGCTATCCTTCTATTGATTCTGAACAATACCACCCCTCTATTATTTCATATGGGGCAAGTGGATGAAGTCGTCAGGGAAGGTATTCCTTACTATAAAGTGATTAACTGGTCACTTCTACCCATGATTGTATTCTTTTCTTTCAAGCAGTTTGCAGAAGGAAATGCATCTACTAAACCCGCTATGATTATTACTTTGGGCGCCAACGTACTTAACGTTATCATCAACTATATCCTCATCTTTGGAAAATGGGGCGCACCGGAAATGGGACTTATAGGAGCTGGAATTGCTACGCTGATCGCTCGTGTTACAATGGCGATTGCGATGGCCGCCTATATTCTTTATACACCAAGATTTAAGGAACACCTGAAAGGATTCTATGAGCGAAGTATTTCTTCTACCTTATTGTGGGACCTGATAAAAGTTAGTTTCCCCATAGCTCTTCAAGTGGTTATGGAAGTAGCAGCCTTTGCAATTGGTGGTATTATGGTTGGACAATTAGGCAAGAATGAAATTGCAGCACACCAAATTGCTATCAGCCTATCCTCTGTCACCTTTATGATGGCCAATGGACTATCCGCGGCAATTACCATAAGAAACAGCGGTGCACATGGGCAAAACAACTATACCGAGGCTAGAGATATTTCCTGGGCAGGACTACATATGGTCATTATCTTTATGCTTTTCAGTTCTGTTGTCTTTATACTAGGCAGTGAATGGATGGCTTCTTTGTATACACCGGACCTTACAGTTGTTAAAATGGCTATTCCTATGATTGGTATTGCAGCCCTTTTTCAATTGTTCGATGGGATACAAGTGTTGTCATTTGGAGCACTAAGGGGAATTTCTGATGTAAAGAATCCTACTATTATTGCCTTTATCGCTTACTGGTTGGTTTCTCTTCCTACGGGATATTTACTCGCATTTCACTCTCCACTTAGAGAGCTTGGAGTTTGGGTAGGTTTCTTGGCAGGACTATCGACTGCATCGGTATTATTAACTCTTCGTTTTCATAAGATCACACGAAAGATGCAGCAATTATATACCGTATAAGTACTGTTGAATCGTTGAATTGAGCTTCGCTCGTTGATTCGAGTTGAATTGTTGACTGTATTGAGTCAACAATTCAACGGTTCAACAAATACTTAGCTTAATGCATTGAGACTGTTGGTGGAACCAAAGCGTTTCAAGGACTCCATGTTATAAGCCTTGGCTGCTTCTTCTGCAGTATCAAACATTCCCAAGTAAATGCGCTCTCCTGCATCATAGAGTACTGCCCTATACTTATTGCCATCCTTAGAAACTCCTCTGTATCCTACCGAAGGTCTTTGCTGTCTTCTTAACTCTGCCATAGTATTCCACTCCAGGTTTTCAAGTCGGCAATCCAACTTTTTACCATTGATCATTCGTACAAAAAGTTTTTTTGTAGAAGTCGGTTCCTGTAAAAATTCCTGGGCAAGAAGTTTATGCATATAAAGGGTATTAATTCGTCCAAATCGAGTAAACTGCATCACAGCATATCCTGCAGAATGCATTCTCCACCCTTTATCCAATCCTTTTTTCTTCAGAAAACTGAATCCTTTACGACACAGCTTTACTTGCTTATCACTATTCATTAAGGGAATTAGCATAATCCTCTCTCTCGTTTGTTTTAGTTTTAGTCATTTAATAAGGCAGGTTAAAAAGTCTTCTTGGATCAGGGATATAATTCCCTTATCAGAGCATGAATCTATAAACAGAGAGAGGTAGCTCAAAAATATTTTTACAAAAAATAAGTACCTTTTTTAAATAAAAATTACTTTAAATGGTATTTTATTATTAAAATCACCACAAAAACCACCTTTATTTAGTATAAACTAATCAAACAGAGTACAATAAATCTATCCAGTCTTTTTATACGATCAAGAATAATGTCCTGTACTAGGTGAATAATTTTAAAAACAAAAAAGCCACCCCATATCTTGAGGTGGCTCTTGCTATATTAGTATACATTTCCAAACACTACGGAATTGGAATCGTCTTGCTGTCTTTAGGAGTATCCAACACGACCATAGACTGTAGGTCATCAATCTCTTCAATCTCGCTCAACTTATCCAATAATACCTTATGGTAAGCTTCAATATCTGTAGTGATCACCTTCAATAAGTAATGGCTATTTCCTGTCAAATGATGACACTCGATTACTTCAGGAATATTACTGATTTGCTTAAGGAAAGAAGCATTATTTTCCTTATTGTGTCTTGCCAATTTCACATTAATAAAAGTGGTCACACCTAATCCCAAAGCTTTGGTGTTCAACTTCGCATGATAACTCATAATAATACCTGAGTTTTCTAGCTTTTTGACACGCTCCAACGTTGGCGCAGGTGACAGCTCAATATCTTTAGACAATTGAGCGTTAGTAATTTTTGCCTGCTTTTGCAGGATATCAAGAATTTTTCGATCTGTCTGGTCTAATTTTACAGGCATATCAGTATGTATGGTTGTGTATTACGAAAATCTAAATACAGGTTGCTCAAATAAATATCCCTTTCACTTCTCAGAAAGGTCCTAACACGCTATTAAATTTAATAAAACATTTTGTTAAAATAATATATTACAATAATTTATTTCGACACAATGCGAAATATCATTATTTTAAATTGCCTGCTTTATTAAAAATACCTGCGTAATTACTGACAAAATGAGAAGAATACAATTCTAAAGCTCCATGTCTTCGATAATATATGTTAACCCTCATACTTTGGGTCTACTTTAAGCTTGTCTACTCATAAACTGCTCTAGTTCACTTAAGGAAATCAGGTCATCTTGTAGAGCCCTGCCAACAATGACTGAGTCCACCCCAATAGCAGCCAAATCCTCAATATCCTTAATGGAGCGTACTCCTCCACTCGCTTGTAGTTTTAATTTTGGAAAACGCTGCAGGATTTCTTTGTACAGCTCAATAGATGGGCTATCCAACGTGCCATCTTTATAAAGGTCAGTACACTTTACATATTGTAAGCTTTGATCATAATACTGCTCAATATGATCCATGATATTCTTCCCGACAACCTTATTCACACCACTATGAATCACTGTTTCTCCTTCCACGTTTGCACTAAGGATAATACGGTTACGCCCATAAGATATCAACCAAGAACTAAATAGTTCTTCATTGGTCAAAGACAAGTTTCCAACTACAACACGATCGGCTCCATACTCAAAAGCCTTATGCACATCTCCATCTGTATTTACTCCTCCCCCTAAATCTACTTTCAACGAAGTGTGTCCTGCAATCAGTTCTAAAGTGTCATAGTTACAAACTACATGTTTTTGAGCTCCTTGTAAGTCAATCAAGTGAATACGTTCAATACCGTGATCTTCCAGACTCTTAGCTACGTCAAGCAGAGACTTATTTAACTGCTCTACTTTTGTATAATCGCCATTTTTGATGCGAACATATTTGCCATCAATTACAGCTAATGAAGGGATAATGTCTACCATAAGTAATATTGATTTAGGTGTATTTGAATCTTTTTATTTTGATATAAAGCATTAAAATCTCACAAGAATCTTCTCATGTAAGTTTTTCATGCATTTTGAGCATTTTATTTCTTATTGAGCTGCCTCAGAGGCAAAATTTTGCGTAGTATAAATATGGGGAACCTCATCTTTATTTTCGAATATTTGTGGAAAAACACCAACGCCAAGATAATTCATTTTATCATCCAAAATATTTCTCCGGTGGCCGTCTGAGTTCATCCACTCCTTAACCGCAACAACAGCCATTTCACTATATGTGTAAGCCTCTATTTGCTCTCCTTTATAGGTTCGACTAAAGTACCCTCCATTAACAGACGGTGGGTAATAACTTTGACCACTCAAAGGGTATAAGAGATAATCGGCTATATTCTCAGCAAATAACCCCTCATATAATCCCACTAACTTAAGTCGATCAATCAATCGTTTTTTCCCTTTGACTCGACTATTATGGCCAAAGAAGTCCATTTTGACCATATCTCTTGAATGTCCTTGCGCTGCCTCCCCCAAAGAAGAAGCATATACAAAAGGCTTTAATCCATACGCTACCCTTACCTTATTGGTTTCATAAAAGATAGCCGCCCCCAATAGCGCCCTATCCAAATGAGCAGGATCTATCACTTGCTGAAAGGGTTCATAGCGTTGATATGAATCATGGGAATAGGTTTCATAAAGTTGATTTTTCCAATTTGATTGTACCTGTGCTATAGTCACCACAGGAAGGAACAACAGTACGATCAAACATGCTCTCATCATAATACTTTTCTTCTTACACCTAATCAATTAATAGTGCTTGTCATAGGTGAGGCAGAGCAGTACCCATCACTCAATTTCATCGTAAAGCATGCCTCTTTACCTAGAACTTTAAAATAAATGTAGCCCCTTCTCCAGAGGTAGAAACCACTGTCAACGTTCCTTTATGCTGTCTTAAGATCTGTCTTGATAAACTCAAGCCTATCCCAGATCCTCCTTTCTTTGTCGTAAAGAATGGAATAAAGATTCTCTTCTGCGCCTCCTGATCAATACCTGGACCATTATCCACCACGCGAATAACAGGATGGTCATTCTCTCCCAGTTGACCATACAGCGTAATCTGTTTATCCGTTTGCTCTTTGGCGTCAAAAGCTTGCATTGCATTTTTAACCAAATTCAATAACACCTGTATAATTTGCTCTTCATCAGCCGTGATCTTTAAGGTATCTGGTTCCACCTTCATGGATAGTTTCACTCCTCTAGACTCACATTCCTGTAGCATGAGGGTTTCTAACTGCTTAAATAACTCCTGTATAGATACTGACTTAAAATCAGGCAAAGGTACATGTGTCAAACTTCTAAACTCATTCACAAAGCGAGTCATCCCATCACTTCTTTTTCTAATGGTCGAAACAGCCAAGTGTACATCCTCCAAGTCTTCCATAGAAGGAGGTCTCCCATCCATAGCCTCTTGCTTTAAGTAAGAGAGTTCTTCTTCCATCGTATTAGACAGAGATGAAATAGGAGTCACAGAATTCATAATTTCATGAGTCAATACTCTGATCAGATTCTGCCATGCGTCCAGTTCTTGCTCATCCAACTCACTTTGGATATTCTGAATGGTCACTAGTTTATATACTGTTCCCCTCAATAGCAACTCGATAGTATACACTGAGAGTTGTACCTGCTCTCCTCGATGATAGACAGAGATCAATTCCTTTTGTCCTGTTCTCATCTCTTTCAAGCGTTGGTGCAATTCCTCACTGTACTGCTCCAGTTCCGAAATAGAACGCAAACGAGAGACATTTAGTAAACGTTTGGCGGCCGTATTAATTAACTGAATATTTCCTTTCTGATCAAAAGAGAAAATCCCAATTCCTATGTGATGAATTATATTTTTTAGATATAAATATTCTGACTCTTTTTTCGTTCTCAGTTCTTTAAATTGAGATAATACTGTATTAAACTCCTCTCTCAACTCATCGAACCCACTACCATTTCTTTTGAACTGATAGGACTGAGAGAAGTCGTCATACTTAATAGAATTCAGAAAATCCATCATCTCACGGTTACTACTTTCGACCAAGCGAATGAGCATATATACCTGATATACAGTAATTGCCCCCAGGAAGACCGTCATAGTAATCCATTCCCTTTGCACAAAGAAAACTGCAAAAAATATAGCGGTAACCAATAGTGCTACCCGAAAAAGTACATTACTCCTAAAACTTTTAAAGACCATGTTTTTCCAATCTTCGGTATAATGATGCTCGGGTTAACCCTAATGATTTTGCTGCCTTGGAAATATTTCCTGCGTGTTTGCTGATAGCACGTTGAATCATCATTTTCTCAACGGTCTCCAAATCATACTCCGAGTAATCTACCTCCTCGGTTTCTGTATGTTTTTCGACTAAAAACATAAAATCTGTTGGCTGTAGAATCTCTTCATCGGCCATAATAATCGCTCTTTCCAAAGCGTGTTGTAACTCTCGCACATTCCCTGGCCAATGATATTTTTGCAATTTCTTCATGGCCTGAGGTGATATCCCCTGGATTTTCTTACGGTATTTTTGATTATAAACCCCTAGAAAATAAGTCGCCAATGCCGGAATATCTACATCACGCTCACGTAAAGGAGGAAGGTGAATTTCCACCGTATTCATACGGTATAGTAAATCCTGTCTAAACTCATTTTTCTCTACCATCTCATGCAGTGGCATATTGGTCGCACAAATCAAACGGATATCTACCGGCGTTGCTTTGTTAGCCCCTACACGAGTCACTTCTCTTTTTTGTAAAACTGTTAATAGCTTGGATTGTAATGCCATCGATAGGTTACCAATCTCATCCAGGAAAAGGGTTCCCTTATCAGCCACTTCGAATCTTCCAGCACGATCATCTTTGGCATCCGTAAAAGCCCCTTTTTTATGTCCAAAAAGCTCACTCTCAAAAAGAGATTCTGTAATCGCTCCCATATCCACCCCAATAAAAACCTTATCTTTTCGGAGAGACTGTTGATGAATAGCCCTTGCAATTACTTCTTTTCCGGTACCATTTTCACCCAGAATTAAGACATTTGCATCTGTGGAGGCTACTTTGCTAATCAGGTTGAATACTACCTTCATCGCTTCACTCTCCCCAATCACGTTCATCGCATTTCCTGAGTTCAATACAGAAGTGAGTTGGTGATTATTCTCCTTTAAGCTTTTGACTTGATTGTATGATTGTCTCAGTTTTACTGCAGAGGTCAGCGTTGCGATCAGCTTTTCATTTTGCCAAGGTTTAAGAACAAAATCTGTGGCTCCGGCTTTTAGTGCTTGTACAGCTGTATCTACATCTCCATAAGCCGTAATCATCACTACCACAGCCTGCGGATCTATCTCAAGGATTTGTTCCAGCCAGTGGAATCCTTCTTTACCCGTAGTAGTATCCTGCGTAAAGTTCATATCCAGCAGGATCACATCATACGTATCGTTATTTAATAAGAATGGTATTTTTCCTGGGTTACTTTCGACCTGCACCAGATCGGCATGTTTTTTCAACAGCATCTTTGCTGCCAATAAGATATCCTCATTGTCGTCAATGACTAGTATTTTTCCAAGTGGCTTGCCCATCAGTTAAGTATGTTTGTAATCTGTTAATAGTAAAATAGTGGTAAAAAATTGATCACTAGAGTATACGTATATCTGAACGTATAGATGCAGGCATACGCTAAGTGGATACAAAATACTATTGATATTTCTAATAAAAAAGCCATTGAACCTGCAAATACAGGCTCAATGGCTTTCCTATAGTCTATTACTTTGCTTTACCGTCCTTAAGATCGGGTCCAAAGTTTTTGTATTCCTTTCAACATTTTCTTTTCCTTTTCCCAGAAAAAGCGAAACTGTCCCAAAAGTGTACCGTACATCAGTAGCAATAACTGATAAGCAGGAAAAACAAATAATATATACGTTACTGTTTTCACCCACATACTGGTATCATCCGTGAATCCTAGTAATTCAAAAAAAGCTTTTCTCAGTACGACCACTGAAGAACCAGCCAAGGAAAAAGCAACTAAAATCGCAATGACTTGCCATATACTATTCACGCCCCACTTGGCCTGCAACTTACTTAATCTACTCATATCTAACCTATTATATCATCGAGGGCACAAAGATAGAAGAAAAAGAGAAAAGGTACAAGATGATAAACAACAGGAAGTAGCAGACAAGCGACTACTTCCTGTATGTAAAAGTTTGTTCGTTGTGAATAATTCTTAAAGTGCTAATTCTTCTTCTTTATCAAAAATATAAGCAAGGATTCCATCTGCCGCTTCTCTTCCATCCAATGCTGCCGTTACCACCAAGTCAGCTCCTCTTACATTATCTCCTCCTGCAAAGACTCCAGGCTTAGAGGTCATACCATTTTCGTCGACTTCTACAGCCCCCCATTTATTACATTTCACGCCAAAGTTTTCTAACCATTGGTGACGTTCCGTAGAAAATCCTAGGGCTAGAATAACAATATCAGCAAAGATTTCCTGATCCGTTCCTTCTAGTTCAATGACAGCACTTCTGCCGCTCGCATCTGGCTCTCCCATTTTGGTGCTGATAAATCGTGCCCCTATGACTTTACCTTCCTGATCAGCCAATAGTTTGGTCGGTGTTGTGTTAAATAAAAACTCTACACCTTCTTCCTTAGCGGCCAATACCTCTTTACGGCTTCCTGGCATATTCTCTTCATCCCTACGGTAGACACAAGTCACCTCTGCTGCTTTTTGACGAATGGATGTTCTAACACAATCCATAGCTGTATCTCCACCTCCAATCACCAATACACTCTTGCCCGTAACATCATACTTTTTATCAAAGTGAGTGTCCTCCAATTTCTTCTGTATATTAGTTAGGAAAGGTACCGCCAAGAATAAGTTATCTGAGTTATACCCCTCGTTATCGAGCTGTCTACCTTGCATAGCTCCTGTTCCCATAAAGATGGCATCATGCTTTTCGTATAGCTCCTCCAAGGTAATATCCTTACCTACCTCTACATTCGTATAAGCCTCCATACCCGCTTGTTGCAAGATATCAATACGACGCTCTACTGCTTCTTTCTCCAGCTTGAATCCCGGGATACCATACGTCAAAAGACCACCCAATTTATCAGCCTTTTCATAGATCACCGGTTTTACCCCTGCTCTCAACAAGAACGTTGCACAAGAAAGACCTGCAGGTCCAGAACCAATAATCGCAACGGTCTTATCCGTCATTTCGTCTGCAAACTCAGGTGTTAACCCTTTTCTGAACCCTTTTTCTGAGATCGCAACCTCAATAGAACCAATTGTGATCGCTCCAATTGTATGCTCTTCATTTCCATCATTCAAGGTACAAGCCCCTTCACAAAGACGGTCATGAGGACAAATACGTCCCAAAATTTCAGGGAAAGGCGATGTTTCATTAGAGATACGGAATGCTTGCTCCAAATCCTTTTCCGCCATAAACTTCAACCATTGAGGGATAAAGTTTCCTAATGGACAGCCTGTAGCACTACAGTAAGGGTTACCACATTGCACACATCGGCTTGCTTGTGCCCTTGCCTCTTCTGTAGAATATATTTCATTGATCTCCTTAAAGTTTTTAATACGCTCATTGGTTGGGCGCAACGTAGGAGTTATTCTTTCTATTTTAGTGAATTCGTACATTTTCTTTTACTTGAATTTGTAGCTCAATAATTCGGTGGAATTGTGATCGTAGGGGTGTGATTGATCATACCCCTACTCTACTAGTTGCCATCCATTGGATTCAATGGCGACTTCATGTCCTTAGAAGTTACCATATAGAAGTAACGAATCTCCTGACGGAAGTTATCCAAGATATACTTCGCCTTCTTACTACCAGTACGGAAGTGATAACTTCTCAGGATACGCTGCAAGTAGTAACGTTCCTCATCAGCCTCATCGGTATCAATACGACGAGTCTTGATCAATTCATGGTTACGCTTATCCATAAACTGCTTTTCCTTATCGTAAACAAAAGCAACACCACCCGTCATACCTGCTCCGAAGTTGGTTCCTGTTTCACCCAGGATAACAACCGTTCCACCGGTCATATATTCACAAGGGTGATCACCTGTACCTTCCACTACCGCCAATGTACCTGAGTTACGAACTGCAAAACGCTCTCCTACTGTTCCTGCGATAAAGAGTTTTCCCCCTGTCGCTCCATACAAACAAGTATTACCTGCAAGGTTTCTATCTTGGCTCTTGCCATCTTTTGGTGTAATGATAATATGTCCACCACTCATTCCTTTCCCTACATAATCATTAGCTGTTCCCTTCAAGTTCAGTAACATTCCATTACTCAAGAAAGCACCAAATGACTGTCCTGCTGTTCCTTTTAGGTTAACGGTCACTTGCTCTTTAGGCATTCCTTCTTTTCCGTAGAACTCAGCGATCTGTCCACTGATCATCGCACCGAAACTACGTGTCGTATTCGTAATTTCTCTTTCCAATACCGCTTTATAATGAGGGGATCTCAATACAGGAGCCAACTCTTCTAGCAGTTGCTTCTCCATTTTGTTTTGATCCCAAGGCTCATTTCTTTCCTTGGTACGGATATTTACTCCTTCAGCTTTGTAAAGCACATCCGAGAAATCAAATTTCTTCGCAAACTCGTCATTCACAACTGAAAGTAGTTCAGTCCTACCAATGATTTCGTTTAAGCTACGATATCCCAACTGTGCCAACAATTGTCTTACTTCCTCTGCCATAGAGTTCAAGTAATTCACAATACCTTGTACCGTACCCACATAGTATGCTCTTAGCATTTCATCTTGGGTAGCGATACCCACACTACACTTGTTAAGGTGACAAACTCTCAGAATTTTACATCCTACCGTACTCAGTAGAGACGTACCAAATGCATAACTCTCTGCTCCCAGAATCGCTGCTTTCAGGACATCCAATCCTGTTTTCAGACCACCATCGGTTTGCACTTCCACCATCTCTCTCAGGCCGTTTACTTTCAAGGCATTGTGTGCTTCGGCCAAACCTAGCTCCCAAGGGTTTCCTGCAAATTTGATAGAACCTAACTGCGCAGCACCTGTACCACCATCAGCTCCAGAAATAATGATCTTATCAGCATATGCCTTAGCGACCCCTACAGCGATAGTTCCTACCCCTGCCGAAGACACCAACTTCACACTAATTCTAGCCTTAGGGTTTACTTGCTTCAGGTCATAAATTAACTGAGCAAGGTCCTCAATGGAGTAGATATCGTGATGAGGAGGAGGTGAAATCAATGTTACCCCTGGAATTGTACATCTCAGGGAAGCAATCAATGGTGTAACCTTGGAGCCTGGAAGCTGTCCTCCCTCTCCTGGCTTAGCACCCTGTGCTACCTTAATTTGAATCTCCTCTGCATTTCTCAAGTAATGTGGCGTCACACCAAAACGTCCGGATGCCACCTGTTTGATTTTACTGTTCTTATTAGTCCCAAATCGCTTCTGGTCCTCTCCACCTTCTCCGGAGTTGGACTGTCCACCAATTTGGTTCATTGCTTCTGCAATCGCTTCATGTGCTTCTGGAGAAATAGACCCCAAACTCATGGCCGCAGAAGTAAAGCGTTTCGTAATTTCTCTTACGTCCTCTACCTGAGAAATATCAATTGGCTCTTGTCCTGATTTTACTTCAAAGAAGTCACGAATCATCTTCAAGCCACGATTATTGATACGGTCACGGATGGCCTCGTAATCCCTGTCATTTCCTGTACGGGCATACTTACGAATAGCGTTTGCTACGTCCGGTGCAAAATCGTGATACTCTCCTTCGTTTGAATACTTATAGAATCCACCCACTTCCAAAGGATACATCTTTTTCACCCTACGGATCTTAAAGGCTTTCTTATGGAATTTGTTGATTCTATACTCAATATCATCATAGCTCAAACCAGACAATAGAGCTACTGAGCTAGGGAAACACTCTCCTACAATCTCTTTATTCAGACCGATCACGTCAAACAACCCAGAGTTATAATAACTCTCGATCGTACAAATACCCATCTTAGACATGATCTTCAACAATCCTGCATTAATGGCTTTATGTGCTTTGGTCAATGCTTGCTTTTGCATATGAGGAGCTTCCATACGTTGACGCTCACAGATATCCAAAATAGTCCCATAGAATAGGTATGGGTAGATCCCTGCCGCTCCATAAGCCAACAATACCGCAGCTGAATGAGAATCAAATACTTCTCCGGTCACTGCGATCACAGACACCTTACTCTTTACACCATGTGCCGCCAATTGCTGATTCACATATCCTACAGCCATAGGCATAGGAATCAACATTCTATCTTTGGATAGCGTACGATCATCTAGAATCAGGATATGTACCCCGTCCTCTTTTACAGCATTAACGGCTGCCTGTCCCAAGTTGTACAAAGACTTTTTAAGGTCTTTGTCAAAGTGTGTATAAAGTACTTTACTCTTATAGGTCTCATCATATAGCGCCTTCCCTTCTGTTCCAAACTGCTTCATTACCTCCAACTTCTCATAAGAAAGAATTGGATTCATGGATTTTAGACGATGCGCATTCTCTCCTCCATCCGCCAATACATTATTCTTGGCTCCAAAAGTGATACTGGTAGACATCACTACCTTTTCTCTTAGTGGATCAATAGGAGGGTTAGTAACCTGAGCAAACTTTTGACGGAAGTAATCTGTAAAGTTACGCTGTACCTTACTGAAACATGCCAAAGGAGTATCATCTCCCATAGAACCCGTTTCCTCTTTTCCATGGACAATCATAGGTGCGATCACATTTTCTACCAACTCATTGGTATAATTGTGATAACGCTGTTTCTCGATATGGTCCTGATACTTATAATCCTCGTAACAAACGAAATTCTTATCTACGTGCTCCATTAGGAAAGCACTATGATCACTCAACCATTTTGTCCACGGACCTTTCTCTTTTAGATAATCATTGATATCATCATTCTTCAAGATCGTTCCATAGCGCAGGTCTATACCAATCATCTGACCACTTTGTAGTTTTCCTTGCTCCTTGATATTCTTTTCCTTGATATCAACCACTCCGTACTCACTACTGATCACAATACGGTTATCGTCTGTGATGATGTATTTTGCTGGACGAAGACCATTTCTATCCAATACACAGGCCAAGTAACGGCCGTCCGTCATATTCAAGGCTGCCGGGCCATCCCAAGCCTCAAAATTACAAGCTGTATATTGATAGAAGGCTCTTAGTTTAGCGTCAATATGTGGAGAGTTTTGCCAAGGGGCAGGTACCACACTTCTTGCTGCCTGGAAGAAATCTCTCCCATTAACCAATAAGAATTCAAAGAAGTTATCCAGGTTAGCACTATCACTAGCACCTTCTGTCAGAATAGGGAAAATTCGCTGTAATTCTTCATCCGTAAACACTGCAGACTTCATTACCTCTTCCCTTACTTTCACATTAAAGCGGTTAGCTTGTATAGAGTTGATTTCTCCATTATGAGCCAGTGTACGGAAAGGTTGTGCCAGTTTCCATCGAGGAAGGGTATTGGTAGAAAAGCGTTGATGAAATAACGCAAAACTTACCGCAAAGTCGTCTTCCTGAAGGTCCAGGTAAAAATCCTTAATAAAGGTAGGCATCACCAATCCTTTATAGGAAATTACATCTTCAGAAAAAGAAGGAATATAAAAATCGGCTTCGTCCTTATAAAAGGCCTCTACCTCTTTTCTAGTCAAGTACAATAACGCCTTGAAACGCTTCGTAGACATCAAAGCACCCGGAATAACAAAGGCTTGTACAATCTCAGGCATTACCCCTAAAGCCTGCTCACCTAACGCTTCTGTATTCGTAGGTACCTCTCTAAAGAATAATACCTTTAGGTCATTACGCTCACAATATTCTGCAAATACATTTCTTTGGTTTGTATCTGTCAAAAACAGCATGGCTACTGCGTAACGCTCTGGCAGATCAAATCCATTCATTTCTGCTACCCGACGCATAAACTTGTTCGGCATAGAGAATAAGAATCCACTTCCATCTCCAGTTTTCCCATCAGCGCCAACGGCTCCTCGGTGCATCATTCTGGAGAGCGCTTCCACTGCATCCAGGGTCATTTCTCTTGAAGGAACATTCTTGTAGTTGGCTATCATACCGAAACCACAGTTGTCCTTGAATGACGTCAGTCTTTCTTTCATAAGGCTATGTGTTAGTTATTATTTTATCGGCTCGTTTTTTGAAAAAGTGAGGGAATGAAGGAAGTAGTATCTCAGCTATTTGAGCGTGTTTTTTGACTATTATTCAGAGCGATCATTACCCGGTCGAGCCCTACAGTAATTCAAGTAAATCCCCACCAATGACAGGATTAGATCCAAATATAATCTTATTTTTTGATAAAAAAACAAAATTTATGTCGTTTTTTTATGACTTTTGCGGTATTATAGTGTATATTTTACATTTATTTTAAACACTTCAATGAAGCGCAATACCCATTTTCAGGTATAAAAAAAACCTCAAAATGGTATTTTCCCATTTTGAGGTTCTATAAGCTAGAAAACCTTCCGCTTCTTAGTGAGAAGATTCTTCTGTAATCCAAAGATCCACGACTCTTCCCAAACGTATCTTACGCTTGCTTCCATCCTCATCAAATCGGGAAGGATATTGTTTGAGAACAACATTCGGAATCGTATCTGTTTCAACGTATCTCACTTTACCAACACCCAGTCCCATTCCTACCAAAACAAATTCAGCCTCTTCGTAGCTCATTCCTTTTAGTTGAGGAACTTCAGCCGTAGTATTTCCAAGACCATCACTCACAATAAGGTCGACTGTTTTTCCTTTCAAAATCTTATACCCCTGACTCACCAACTCCTTATCAATCTCTTCTCCCTCATAAACTACCTTAAGAACAATATTGGAACACGTACGACAATTATCAGGATCAGGGACACGTTGAATCCTTCCAATCTTAATACCCAGGTTTCTAAGACGAATATATGCGTTCTTTAAAGAACTATTAATAATATCAGGAATATTCACCAAAGGAGGATTGGTAGGGTTTATTCTAAAGTATATTTTTCGATTCTCCTTTACCTGTTCGTTAGGAGGAGGAGTCTGCGACAATACTGTATTAGGAGGTAAATCACTTCTATAGTTCACTGCTCCAGAGTCATATACCGCATAACGTAAACTATGCTTAGCCAACACCTCACCAGCTTTTTCGTAAGTCATATTAGTCACATCGGGCACCGTAATCATTACTCCATGATTCGTCGTAGCCGGCATATACACATAGAAAAAACCTAAGACTAATGCCGTACCTATCCCCAACATCAAAAGGACATTAATGAGTAGCGACTGCCAGTTCTCTCCTATCAAAAAATTTTTAATCTTATCCATGATCAACACTCAAATGTACAAAAATACAAGGGACGCCCCTTTCTTCACTTCTTTGAAAGTGACGTCACATCAAACGGCAAATACTATACCGCTCACCGATTTATAAATTGTGGTTAAAAATCTTATTTAATTTGTTCTTGTCCAAACAAAACACTTTTGATTTATTTACTTTTCTTTATGGAGATTATTTTTTTGAATTAAAGCTAACAAGAATTCTATATGAAAATAAGAGTTGGACAAGGATACGATGTACATCGACTGGCAGAAGGAGAGGAATTATGGTTGGGAGGAATCCAACTGCAACACACCCATGGCTTGGTAGGACATTCAGATGCAGATGTGTTAATTCATGCGATCTGTGACGCTATTTTGGGAGCCGCTAACCTAAGAGATATTGGTTACCACTTTGCTGACACAGACCCTGCCTTCAAAGGTATTGACAGTAAGATATTACTTAAACAAGTCATGGAACTTGTCAGAAAAGAGGGCTATGAATTAAGTAATGTGGATGCTACGATTGTTGCAGAACGCCCCAAGATCAATCCACATATTCCTGCCATGAAGGAATGTATGGCCAAAGTAATGGAGGTAGAAGCTAACGATATCTCCATTAAAGCAACCACTTCTGAGAAAAGGGGGTTTGTGGGGAGAGAGGAAGGCATGGCCGTACATGCGGTAGCTTTATTAATTAAGGCATAGTATTCGTTGTTGAATCGTTGAACCCGTTACACGGCGTCTTGAATTGAGCTTCGCTCGTTGATTCGAGTTGAATGTTGTTTGAGTTTCATTATCAGTTCAATCAACAGTTCAACTCGAATCAACGAGCGAAGCTCAATTCAACTCAGCAGCTTGCTGCTAAAACTCAACGATTCAACAGCTATAGAACAAGTGCTGTATTTTTAATTTTTTACTCAATCCGACTCTCTATTATGTGTGGTATTACTGGAGCATTTGCCTTTAATGAAATCGGTAGGCTATACCAAATTGGCGTACATGAAAGCAATAATCGCATGGCTCATCGAGGCCCCGATGCTGGCAATCTTTATAATAGCCAGTTTGTAAGCTTAGGGCATAGAAGGCTTTCTATTATTGATCTTTCTAATGCCGCTAACCAGCCAATGCAAGACAGCACCGGAAGATACCGTATTGTCTTCAATGGAGAAATCTATAATTTTCAAGAGCTCCGACAGCAATTGGAGAAAAAAGGAGTATTGTTCCAAACCCAGTCTGATACAGAGGTATTGCTAGAAATGTATATCCATTATGGAAAGGCATGCTTATCTCAACTTCACGGATTCTTTGCCTTTGCGATCTATGATGAGAAGGAAGAATCCCTTTTTATCGGCAGAGACCGAATGGGGATTAAACCGTTAGTCTATTATTATGATGAAGATAAGTTTCTGTTTGCTTCTGAAATGAATGCCTTATTGGCACACAATATTCCCAAAAATATTAATTACTCGGCGCTTCACCTATATTTTCAACTTAGCTATATCCCCGCTCCCCATACTATCTATGAAGGGATACATAAGTTAATGCCAGGGCATTATATGGAGGTTCGGAAAAAAGAGGTAAGTATTGAGCCGTACTATACCCTTGAGGACACTTCCGAGAAATCGATTATTAGCAGCTACGAAGATGCTCAACAAAAGCTCCTTACCTTATTAGAATCTTCAGTACAAGAACGTCTTATTTCCGACGTTCCTTTAGGGGCTTTCCTTAGCGGTGGTATAGACTCTTCGGGTATTGTTGCAATGGCCTCTCGTCATACACAGCATCTCAATACTTTTTCTATAGGTTATCAAGATGAGCCTCACTTTGATGAAACACACTATGCCCAGCTAGTGGCTAAAAAGTATCAGACAAATCATACGGTCTTTCAATTGGGAAAAGAGGACCTTTCGGCACACCTTTTCGACTTAATGGATCATTTTGGAGAACCTTTTGCTGATTCTTCTGCACTCCCTCTTTACATCCTTTGTAAAGAAACCCGAAAACACGCTACAGTTGCGCTTTCAGGAGACGGAGGTGATGAACTATTTGCTGGATACAATAAATATCAGGGAGCATTCAGGGCACGTTATCCACAAATGATAGAAAAAGCAGTACAATTTAGTGCGCCCTTTTTAAAACTACTTCCACAAAATAGAAACAATGCTCTAGGAAATACGGTACGTCAGTTACGTAAATTTGCCAAGAGCATGTCATTGACACCACAGGAGCAGTATTGGTTTTTATCAAGTTGGAGAAGCGAAATTGATTCTTTAAACTTATTTCAAACGAACATTCAGGAGAAAATCCAAAATGGTACGTATCAAAAAGACAAACAGGAGTATACTAAGGCTATTCATGGAAAAGGAATCAATGATATCCTAGCGGCTGACATCAAGCTGCTTTTACCTAATGATATGCTTTATAAGGTAGATTCCATGTCCATGGCCAATAGCCTGGAAGTGAGGGTTCCATTTCTGGATCATCAACTCGCTGAGTTTGCTTTTTCACTGCCTACTTCCTACAAGGTTGATCGTCACATGAAAAAACGTATCCTTCAAGATGCCTTGAGACCTTACCTCCCTGAAGAAATCTATAATCGTCCAAAAAAAGGATTTGAAGTACCGTTAATGGGGAGTTATAAAACGACACTGAAGAGTTGGGTAGAACAACTATTGGACGATACTTTTGTGAAAGAACAAGGTATTTTTAATCCAAGTGTTATTCGTTCAATTAGAGAGCAAGTATTTAAAAGTAATAATTACGACCAAAATCAGGTATGGGCTTTACTGATCTTTCAACATTGGTGGAAGAAACAATAACACGAACTTCATGATTTATTAATATAATACCCGTTTATCCCTAATAATTAATGGGTATAATCACCAATTAGAAGTAATTTTATCATTTTCATTAAATTTCATTTACATAATAACCTTTAAATATCAGATCGCATACTATACTTTTACCACCTTATTAAATTTATGTTTTATATTTTTGACGCACAGAAGAATTAGCATCTTCTATGACTTTTAGAAATAATCATTCACTATCACTCCAAAGAGTACAACAAATGTACAACACCTATACTTTGTTATATTCTTTTCTTTACATAAAGAAAGTAATTTTTGGACTCTTTGAAGATTCTATATTGAATGGTTGCAGGTTTAATAAAATAATATAATATTCATTAAGTAACTCAAAAAATACTATGGCTTAACCATCAACATATTAGACGATTAACTTGTTAGTTAATTAGAGTCTCTTCGCATTTGATGGTTAGGGAATTATGTTATTAAGTGTTCATCTGTAGTTTTCATCTAAATTTTTTTTCGTTTTGAGGATTCGTATCATTTTTAGTCTGAAAAATAAGGGTGCTGTTCTACCCTTTCATCACCAAAAACTAATTTGGAATCTAATCAAGGAAGTCCTTGGTTCAGAAGCCGACTTAGATACACAATCATTTTGCTACTCCGGCCTAAAAGGGCAGACCAAAGTAGGTCGAGAAGGTCTTCACTACTTCTCCAAAAGAGTCACTATCGTAGTTAGTAGTACGGATCATGCGTTCATCAACTTACTAATCAAAAGAACGTTTGAAAACCCTCACCTAACGCTAGGAAACCTTGTTCTAATCCCAGAAAAAGTAGAGCAAGAAGAAAGACCTGACTTCCAGGAAACCATGAAATACCTTTGTATTTCACCGATGGTTATTCGCAATGAAAGAAGTAACACACGCAACAAAGAGTTTATTTATCCAACTACGGATCAATTCTCTGATCTACTGTATGAGTCTACGATGATTCGTATGGAGAAATCAGGAGCTTACACTCCAGAAGAGATCGCATCTTTCTATCGCTTCCAGATCATTCCAGATGTTAAATACCTGGAAAGAATCACACAAAACGAAAAGAAGTTTGCCCGTATATATACCTTGATCATTGATGGCAGCATTAAAGAAATTAGGGGATATACCTTCCCATTTGAGTTATATGCTGATCCTAAGGTACAAGAGTTTATCTATACCAATGGATTTGGAGAGCTAAGTCACCATGGATTTGGTATGTTAGATATTCCTAACGAGAATGTCGAAGGACGTAAAGTGATTCACTCCGTATCGGATGAAGAAACCGCTTAAATAAGTTGGTTAAACGCATCCTTAAGACTGAACACTAAGAGCTTGTTTATAAAATTGAAGGAGAAAGGAAAAAAAGTAATAGGTTAAAAGTAAAAGGTATAAAGGAATTTAATTTTCTCCTTTTATTTAGGCACTCTTCCTTTCTCCTTTCTCCTTTCTCCTTAAACAATCTCAATAGGCATAGGAGAAAAACATAAAATAAAAACTAACCATGATAGCCATCCCAACAACTGTCTCCTAAGACCAATAGGAGCTTCGATTGTTGCCGGTGGATGATGCACCCCCAATACTCTACCTAAAATAAAGGCAAACAACAACCATCCCTCAAACCCTTGGGCTGAAGGCCAATACGTTTTAATAACTAGTTGTGCCGTAAAGATTGCCATCGCTACGACTATACGATTCATAGACTGACGAAATGCCTTTGCCAATACCCAATAAAGAAAATAAATATAGATTGGCGCTCCATATAAAGGATATACTCCGTATCCCTCCTTGGCAGAGAATAACCCTAGTCCTGCAAAAAATAAAAATAAAGAAAAGATTCCTGGAGCTATACGGCTGTGCCACTTACGACCGATCATCCCATAGAGTACATGACCACCGTCTAACTGTCCAATAGGAATGAGGTTTAAGGCAGTAAAGAAGCAAGCCAAAAATCCCGCCAACAAAAATGGATAATGCATGATCTCATGTGGATTGGGAATGAGCGTGCGATCTTCCACCACATATTCCTTAAAAAACTCCATCAGCAAGTTCGTTCCCATAATGATCGTGGCTTCTTCCTCTTGATAAGCATATTTTGCATAATCCATCCCCCACTGTTTATACTCCGGATGAATCTCAAAAATATACTCGGCTGGTGGTAAGTGTGTAAAACCATAATACAACACCCCTACGGCTATTACAAACCCTGCCAATGGTCCTGAAACCCCCACATCAAAAAAGGCTTTACGGGTAGGAATACGACTTTTAATACTAATGAACGCTCCCATGGTACCAATACTCGGTCCTGCACCAAAAAACCACATAGGAATATAATAAGGCAATGTGACTTTTAGCTTATAGTACTTTGCCGTAAAATAGTGTCCAAATTCGTGTACGGTCAATATTCCCAAAAATGGTAAAGAGAAGGATAGCCCACCCAAAAATTCTTGAAAAGATACTCCTGTGAACAATAAAAATTTTCCGTACATCCATTCTGCCCCAGCAAACGTGGTTCCTACCAGTGTAATTAGAAAAAGTCCTAGATGTAATAGTATTTTTTTAAGCCCCAATCGTTGTTTCATCTTCTTAAGTAAATGTATATTATAAGCCAATCGTATTTTTCAAATGTAGAGTACTTGTAGTATGTCTACGTTATGTATCAATAGAACTCTAAAGTACCAATAAACTTTTTAAGTTGATCCTCCTACTGTATCTGACACTATGAAAAATAATCATATCTCCATATCTCCTATTCTAAAAGCTTATGAGCAACTGAAAAAATCCCAATCCTGGAATATTCGTTTTGCTTTTGTATCAGGTTA
Organism: Algivirga pacifica; assembly: GCF_039543525.1. Taxonomy (NCBI): domain Bacteria; kingdom Pseudomonadati; phylum Bacteroidota; class Cytophagia; order Cytophagales; family Flammeovirgaceae; genus Algivirga; species Algivirga pacifica. Next base: position 41,769 of record NZ_BAABJX010000062.1, on the reverse strand, counting down.
TTTGGGCATGGGTAAAACTACCCTTGTTCAACAGTTCAAGGAGCATATACAATCAGAAGCGCTTATCATTGAAGGAAACTTCAACGCTTACCATCAAGGAATTCCCTATCATGGCTTTAAACAAGCTATTTCTAACCATGTACATTATATCATTACTAACTACGATAGAGGTGCTCTTGACCTACTAGAAAGAAACCTGATCGAAAAACTGGGGAACAACCTTTCCTTTATTACAGACTATATCCCAGAGTTATCTCTTCTACTAAAAGACCCTATGACCTCACAGCAGCAAATCATGGGAGTGGAAAACCAGCTATATCCTTTGATTAAAACGCTTTTGGATATTTTCATTTCTTTTAGTCATAAACCTTGTGTCTTTATTCTAGATAATCTACAGTGGATTGACCCTTCCAGTACCAATCTCTTAAAATACCTGGCCTTCAATACGGACAACCACAAGATTTTTGTACTGGGAGCATATCGAAAAAACGAAGTTCAAAAAGGACATCCGATCAATTTGCTCTTGAAAGATTTCATGGAAGACACCATTCAGGTGACCGAACTAGAGATCAAACACATGACATTGGATGATATCCAAATACTAATTAAGCAGAACTTTCCCAATGGAGAGGTTAGTGCCTCTTTATCAGAGACTGTTTTAAAACTAACGGAAGGCCACCCCTTTTACGTACATACCTTACTAAAAGAGCTTCGTGATTCTAAACTTATATGGCTAAAGGATGGTGTATGGGAAGCCAATCAAAGGGAAATCTACGAGCAATATGGACAAATGAACATGGAAGGTTCAGTATTGCAAAGGTTAAACAATGCCTCTCTTCCAACACAAAAAATGCTAGAGTATATCGCTTGTATTGGCTACTATCATGAAGAAGTCATTCAACACCTTTTGCACACTAGCTCCGAAACTCTTCAGCAGCTGATACAGGAAGCTGTACAACTACAACTTATTCAAAAGGAACAAAAAAGCATCCGTTTTCCTGAAGGGTATTTTGCTGATATTATCTATAAAAATATCCCGTTACACCAGCGGGAAATGATGCACTTTCTGATTGCCGAGACCATGTTTCCCCTCTCTCGCTTACAGGAAGACACCTCTGCATTATTTTATACAACACAGCAATACAATGAGGCCCTACCAATTGTTATACACCGCAATAAGTTTCTCTTTTTGGCCCAGCTTAATTTACAAGCAGGAAATGCTGCCCGAGAAAACCGTGCTTTTGAGTTAGCTATTAAATTCTATAATACCGCCGCTGATCTCCTGAAAGAAACTACCTCTAAAGATGAGCAAACCACTCTCAAAACAGAGATTCAATTAGAAAAAGCCACTTGTGAGTATCGTCACGGAAACTATGATTTATCAGAAATCCACCTAGACAAAATCCTTCAATACACGACAGATCCTGTATTAAGAAGTAAAGCCTATGAACAAAAAATAGTGATCAACATCCATACAACCCGTTTCCAAAATGCGATAGATATTACCCAAGAAGCTTTAAGAGAATTGGGCACACAGCTTCCCGTGGAAGAGAAGGAACTCTCAGAAGCATTGGAAGTACAAAACACAAATATTAGGACGTACATTCAGGAATACGGTATTGACCACCTCTATGATTATCATCAACGGGAACTAACAGCCCAGGAGGATGCTATTCTTAGGATACTATATGCCAGTGGTGTTGCCTTACAACATTATTCCAGTAAGCTTCTTTATTGGCAATCGGCTTATATTGTAAACTTGAGTTTATCTACCAAGATGACCACTATTGGGTGTATGGGGCTGATTATTTATGGTCGAATGTTAATCACTTTTGAAGATGATTTCACTATTGCTTTTGCTTTAAGCAGTGTCGGCTACCGATACAATAATAGCCTTCCGCCAACAATACAAACGCCAAGAATCAATGGGGCCTATGCTTATTATATCCTGAGTTGGCAAAGACCCTACCGTGAGGCTATTCCTTTGTTGGAGGAGAGTATACAGTCTGCTATAGGCAGTGGTGACGAGATTGGTGTGCAACTACTTAAAGGATTCCTCTTTAACCTAAAGTTTATCGCAGGATTCTCTTTACAAACACTTATTGACAATAAAGCATCTTCCATCAATTCATTAGAAGGAAAAGGGATGCCCATCTATAAGTATCCTTTACAGTTGATCCTTTACTTAAGTGGTAATAGTGCTACCCTCTCTTCCCCTGGAGAAGTATCCAGACATATAATACAGCAGCAATCTGATGAAGAACAATTTTTCTATCATCATATTCGAAGTAAGTACTATTTTTTGATGGATATGTACGAAGCGGCAATGGAAGAGGGAGAATTGGGCTTAAAGTACTCTACTTTACAGAAGAGTGCTCCTTTATATGTAGAACATCTTTTCTTCTTGGCCCTTGCTATTGCTGCAAACTTTGTCAATATCTCCAAAAATCAACGAGAACACTATATCGATGAGCTCAAGAAATATTTAGAAAAAATTGAATTTTGGGAAGTTAACTGTAAAACGAATCAACTTCATCGATCCCTACTCTTAAAAGCTGAGTTACTTCGTTTGGAAGGTAATAATACAGCCCTGATTAAAGAGGCGTTTCAAAAAGCTATTAAGCAAGCTAATATTGACCTCTTCCCCCAAAATAAAGGAATCGCTCACCTTCGACTTTTCAACTTTCTTTTAAGTCAACGAGAAGCAAACTTAGGAAGAGAGGAGCTTTTCCATGCCATCAATGCTTTTCAACGTTGGGGAGCCAAATCTAAGGTGTTACAACTGGAAGAAAAATACACTTACCTTCTTCCGCTCAATATGCCTTTCAAGCAAAATATGCTCTCTTTAGAAGCTATACAACAGGAGATCAGTACTGAAATTAGTGAAGAGAAAGCCCTAAAGAAACTACTTACCTTATTGCTTACCTCTTCGGCAGCCAGTCGCTGTGTAATCTTCCTTAAGGAAAAGAATGACCTTGTATTTTCAGGAGAAGCTGATGCTGAAACTCACCAACTTTCTGTTTCCAATGCGACTACCTATCTCAAGGACTATAGCAAAGTCCCTCACTCTACTATTCTATACTGTGCCCGTACTCTCCAAATTGCTCACAGTAGCAAACCTCTGGAAGATGATTTATTAAGAGAAAAAGACTATATCAAGCAATATACTATACAAGCATACCTGTGTATTCCTATCGTTATCAACAATGAGTTAACGGGAGTTATTTACTTTGAAAACTACCATCATAATCAGGTATTCAATGATAATCGATCTGCCTGGATCAAACTGATCGCCAAACAGGGAGGATTACACCTAGAAAAAGCAAAGATTCATCAACAAACGCTCAGACTCAATACGGAGTTGAAGCAGGAAATGGCAGAGAAGGAACAACTTCATAAGCTAATTGAAGAACAAAAAAGTAAATACCTTGCAGCTATTGTAGAAACACAGGAGAAAGAACGAAAACGTATTGCTGAAGATCTCCACGATAGTCTCGGTGCCCTTCTTGGAAGTGTTAAAATGTTATTCACCCACCTACAGGATCCATTTGAACAAAATGTTGAGCATACCAAAGCTCAAGAGTATATTAAAGCATTGCAGCTATTGGATGATGCCTGTCAAGAGGTTCGTCGTATCTCTCATAATATGTTACCTAGTTCACTCACCAAATTTGGTCTTATTACAACACTAAGCAGTTTTGTAGACCAGGTACAGTCTAGCAGTGGTTTAGAAATCAATTTTCAGGCTTATGGCTTTGAAGATCGACTCCCTTCCAATATTGAAGTAGCTGTATATCGTATTTGTCTAGAGCTTTTACAAAATATCAATAAGCATGCAAAGGCTAAGCAGATTGACTTCCAACTCATGCGATACGACGACTCCTTAAATATTAGCATAGAGGACGACGGAATAGGATTTGATCTCAGTCACAAACCAACAGGTATCGGACTGGAAAATATAGCCTCCAGAGTAGATTACCTGAAAGGGAGCTATCAAATTGACTCTCGTCCCGGATATGGTACTTCAGTGATGATTGATATCCCACTTGTAGAAGCTTCTTCGGAATCCTAAGTGCAATAGTTCAAAAAAATCTTATATTAGTACCAATATTGTTTCAAAAATCAAATAAGGGATACACTCTGTAATGACAAAAAAGATCTTATCATCTTACACTTTTTCATCGTCATGCAGAATATATAAATCAGAGAAACCCTTCTTCTGAGAGTATGTTTGGAGGCTGCCTTTTTCATCAAGTCACTCATTTCTGTATACTCTCTGAAAGCCATTAATCACCAAGACATATGACAAGAATAATAATCGCTGATGACCATCAAATGTTTATTGATGGCATCAAATCTCTCCTTATCGATGAACCACAAATACAGGTAGTGGGAGAAGCTCATAATGGAAAAGCTGTACTGGACTTACTAGAAGATACTAATGCTGATCTTATCATCATGGATATCAGTATGCCTGAAATGGACGGTATAGAAGCGACAGAACATATCCTTAAAAAGTTTCCAGACATGAAGATTTTGGGACTGTCCATGCATAATGACAAAGACTTTATCTCCAATATGCTGAAAGTCGGCGCTCAAGGATATATTCTTAAAAACACTGGCAAGAAAGAATTAATATTTGCTATTCGAACCGTTATTGAGGGTGAAAACTACCTCAGTAAAGAAGTTTCTGAAACGCTGGTAAGCAGTTTTATGCGAAAGCCAAAAGAGCAGGAAGCTATTGAAAAGCTCTCAAGAAGGGAGCAAGAAATTCTGGAGCACATTGCTGAGGGAAATACTACCCAAGAAATTGCTGATAAATTATTCATTAGTAAGAACACCGTAGAAACTCATCGTAAAAATCTGCTCTTCAAGCTTAAAGCCAAAAATACTGCCGAGCTGGTGAATGTCGCCTTCAGAAAGGGTATTATTAAGTAATATATTAAAGGAGAAAGGAAAGCTACAACCTTATTCTTTCTCCTTCATCCTTCATCCTTCATCCCCTAAAGAGATAGCCCTTAATAGGTATTTCTACAATTCACTAATTTCAGTGAAACAAAATGAATAATTATATGCCAATATTTGAGCCACATCTCTAGGTGGCTGTACGAATAAGTTTTCTAAACATATACCGGCTGCCAAACTGGAGATCAACACATAAATATGAACGATCAAAAAGCAGGGCTATGTCAGTATTAGAAACATATCAACTGAGCGTAAATACATTTGACTCCAAGGAAGTTGCATCCAAAAAAGCAGCAGCACGTATTGCAGAACTTATCCAAGATAGAGACTCTAAAGGAGAGAATACTATTCTAGGACTTGCTACGGGATCATCACCACTAGGAGTATATGCAGAACTTATCCGTCTTCACAAAGAGGAAGGGCTAAGCTTTCAGAATGTAATCACATTCAACTTGGACGAATACCTACCCATGGATGCAAACTCTGCACATAGCTATGTCTACTTTATGCAAGAAAATCTTTTTAAGCATATTGATATCAAACCTGAAAATATCCATATCCCTGACGGCACACTAAGTCAAGAACAAGTAGATAGTTTTTGTCAGGAGTATGAACAAAAAATAGCTGCAGTAGGAGGAATAGACATACAACTTTTAGGTATAGGAAGAACTGGTCACATCGGATTTAACGAGCCGCCTTCATCATTGGATTCTCTTACGCGTCAAGTTATTCTACACGAAATTACACGTATTGATGCTGCACCTGGCTTTGGTGGAATTGAGCATGTTCCAAGTAGTGCCATCACTATGGGAGTAGGTACGATCATGAAAGCCAAAGAAGTAATTATGCTTGCCTGGGGAGAAAGTAAAGCAGCTATTGTCAAAGAGATGATACAAGGAGAGATTTCAGAGCAGGTTCCTGCTACTTTCCTACAATACCATGCAAACACACAGGTATACCTTGATAAAACTGCAGCCTCTGCACTTTAATAAGAAATATTCAAAGGCATGAGCATCAACTCCTTATTATAGTTGATATTCATGCCTTCTTTTTAGTATTAAGTACCATAAAGCACTCACTTTATTCCTTTATAAGTGAAGCGAAGAGGAGACACTCACATTTTGTTTATGTCTCCGTATCTCACCCCTCCCTTTTACACTAAGGAATACGACTTGAATGACAATATCATGACACCACAGATACCAGATAGAGAATTTGAAAAAGTAACGACACACACGTTTTCTGATGCTGCTGAGGCCTCTAAGCATATTGCAGAAAGAATCGCCTCCCTAATTCGAGAGAGAGAAAACCAAGGAAAAAAAACGGTACTGGGACTAGCTACGGGATCCTCTCCCTTAAAAGTATATGACGAACTGATCAAGCTTCATCAGGAAGAAGGACTAAGCTTTCGCAATGTCATCACCTTTAATTTGGATGAATACTATCCAATGAGTCCTGATTCGATTCATAGCTACGTTCGTTTTATGAAGGAAAACCTCTTCGATCATATTGATATTCTTCCACACAATACACATATTCCTAAAGGAGATATCCCCCAGGAAGAACTATATGAGTATTGTAAGCAATATGAAGAAAAGATACAGGAAGTAGGAGGCATTGATATTCAACTATTAGGAATTGGTCGAAGTGGACATATCGGCTTTAATGAGCCAGGCTCCACAGCACATTCCAAAACACGTCTTGTTACTTTAGATAATGTTACCAGAAGTGACGCTTCTTCCTCTTTTAATGGAATAGAAAATGTACCCCGTAGAGCAATCACCATGGGTGTCGGGACTATCCTGAAAGCTAAACAGGTTTGTTTAATGGCATGGGGCTACACCAAAGCCCATATCGTAAAAGCCATGATCGAAGGACCTGTTACTGATAAAGTTCCCGCCTCTTTTTTACAACAACATGAGGATTGTAGTGCTTTTCTAGATACATCAGGCTCTCAGCAACTGACACGCTACACGACTCCCTGGTTAGTCAGGTCTTGTGTATGGGAAGATAATCTTATTAAAAAGGCAGTAGTATGGCTAGCTTTGAAAATTCAAAAGCCCGTGCTCATGCTCACAGAGCATGATTATAATGAGCATGGTTTGGATGAGCTTATCAGTACCATTGGTTCTGCTTATGACCTCAACATTAAGGTTTTCAATATGCTTCAACATACCATTACTGGATGGCCTGGTGGAAAACCAAATGCGGATGACTCTCAAAGACCTGAAAGAACCTTGCCTGCTCAAAAAAGAGTATTGATCTTTTCTCCTCATGCCGGTAATGATGTCATCTCTATGGGAGGGACTATTGAAAGGCTCATAGAACAAGGACATGAGGTACACATAGCTTATCAAACTTCTGGTAGTTTAGGGGTGTCTGATGCCGTTACAAGACGATATACTCGCTTTGCCAAAGAGTTACTTCATCACTTCAAGTTACCTTCTGATACATTAGAAGCTCCCTTCAAGGAAGTCTTGGAGTATCTTGGCACAAAAGAGGAAGGAGATTTTGACTCGATGGCAATCCGAAAGATCAAGGCGCTTGTTCGTAAGGAAGAAGCCATTGCTGCTATGCATTATTACGGTCTCCCTGAAGAGCGTATACACTTCCTCAATATGCCTTTTTATGAGACCGGAAAAGTGCGAAAAAAGCCTTTAGGAAAAGAGGATTATGCATTGGTAAAATCCCTTATCTCCCAATTAAAGCCACATCAAATCTTTGCAGCCGGTGATCTATCCGATCCACACGGTACACAGCGACTCTGTCTGGATGCTATACAAAAAGTATTACAGGACCTAGCTGCTGAAGACTTTATGAAGGACTGTTGGGTATGGTTATACAGAGGAACATGGCAAGAATGGAATATTGATGAGATTGACATGGCTGTTCCTATGTCTCCGGAACAAGTGATGCGAAAAAGAAGAGGGATCTTCTTTCATCGATCTCAGAAAGACAATATTCTTTATCAAGGAGAAGATGAGCGGGAATTCTGGAAACGAGCAGAGGATCGTAATCAGGGGACTGCCAAGCGATATGATGAACTAGGGATGGCGCAATATGCAGCGATAGAAGCCTTTAAGCTTTATAAGAAATAGCTATTGTTCATAATGTTTAATTGCACTCCGTGCGTTCATAATGTTTAGTTGAGGGGTATTGTATTATAATTTAAAACAACTAAACATCATGAACGAGCGAAGCTCAATTAAACATTATGAACAACTATCTTTTGAGTAGATCACACCTTAATATTACTTCAAGCGGTCTCTCAATTTTTCTTTAAGATCCTCCTTCAGGTTTTCACCTTTGTCACCGAGTGTACTTTCGATTTTCATCTTCACTTTTTCCATCTCGGTTGGTGCAAAATGATCAAACATCAAATAGCTCACTCCTAGTATAAGTACTAGAAAGATCAATTTCATCATCATCTTTGCTACTCTCACGATCACCCCAATAGTCAAGATGACTGCTACAGCCATAACGATCAGTTGTCCTGTCGTTAAGTATTCCAAGTTAAATTCCATATCTAAAAAAAATTACAATAATCTGTGACTTGCTATCTAGCAATTAATGTACCTATATAAGGAATCCTTGATTTTAATGCAAAAAAAAAGGCAAGCACGAGGCTTGCCTTTTTTGATCTATCTTCAATCAGAATTATTTCAATTCGATTTCAGCACCTTCTCCTTCTAGAGCAGCTTTCAAAGCTTCAGCCTCTTCTTTAGAAACGCCTTCTTTGATAGCAGTAGGAGCAGCATCAGCCATTTCCTTCGCTTCTTTCAAACCAAGACCAGCGTTTTCTTTCAACGCCTTAACTACTTTAAGTTTTGCAGAACCAACTGACTTAAGGATTACGTCGAACTCAGTCTTCTCCTCAGCAGCCTCTCCAGCAGCACCACCAGCTACCATTACAGGAGCAGCAGCAGCTGCAGGCTCAATACCATACTCTTCTTTAAGGATTTCAGCAAGTTCTTGTACGTCTTTTACAGTTAGGTTTACAAGCTGCTCAGCGAATTGTTTCAAATCTGCCATTTTGAATAAAACTTTTAGAAAATTTTTAAATACTTCAATTATATATGTGGAAGCATGATATACTGAAGTAAATTCAGTTATGCGCGTAACATTCTTCCCATGATCAACAGATTAAGCGCTCTGTTGAAGCGACCAAAACATCCTTACTCTCCTCTTTCTTCTAGAGTTTTCAAGATGCCTGTGATAGTCTGACCACTTGATTGTAGTGCAGAAACCACGTTCTTTGCAGGTGATTGCAATAGAGCCACAACGTCTGCGATAAGTTCGTTTTTCGACTTGATTGCAGAAAGTGATTCCAATTTGTCGTCACCAGCGAAGATTGCACCGTCAACAGAAGCTCCTTTCAATACAGGAATCTTTCTGTCTTTAGGCATATCTTTTCTGAAATCTTTCAAAACCTTTGCAGGCTCTGAAGCAGACTCAGGAGAGAAGATGATACCTGACATGCCTTTCAATACTCCAGCAGAAGCGAACTCTGAATAGTCAGCTTCCAAAGTATCTAGGGCCTTCTCGATAAGTTTGTTTTTTACTACTTTATACTCGAGACCTTTGCCAAAACAAGCTTTTCTGAATCCATTGATCTCTGCTACTGTCATTGTAGAAGCATCGATGATATAGAAGTAATCAGTAGCCGCTAGCTTTTGACCAAGTTCCTCGACTAGTTGAAACTTTTGTTCTTTAGTCATGATTAGATACTTTTAAGAGAACTTTTGTCAATTTTGATACCAGGACCCATTGTCGAAGAGACAGTAACGCTCTTGAAATAAGTTCCTTTTGCTGCTGAAGGCTTCAATTTAGCAATCGTAGAGATCAATTCTTCGATATTCTCTTTCAATGCGTTTGCCTCGAATGATACTTTACCAGTAGAAGTGTGAATGATACCAGTTTTATCAACTTTGAAGTCGATTTTACCAGCTTTCACTTCAGTCACCGCTTTACCTACTTCCATAGTTACTGTACCTGCCTTAGGGTTAGGCATCAAGCCACGAGGACCCAAAACTCTACCCAAACGACCGATTTTCGCCATAGCTGTTGGCATAGTGATGATTACGTCGATATCAGTCCAACCACCTTCGATTTTCTTGATAAACTCATCCATACCTACATAGTCAGCACCAGCAGCTTTTGCTTCCTCCTCTTTATCTGGAGTTACTAGCGCCAATACTCTTACTTCTTTACCAACACCATGAGGAAGGGTTACTACACCCCTAACCATTTGGTCAGCCTTACGAGGGTCTACACCCAATCTGATGTCTACATCAACAGAAGCATCAAACTTCTCGTAAGAAAGCTCCTTCACAAGTGCGGCAGCTTCTTCAAGAGAGTATTCTTTAGCATTGTCGTATTTTGACAACGCCTCTTTATATTTCTTTGTTAATGCCATTTTAAATTACCTTACTACTAGTGAATTAAATTAATTACTCAGCGTCCCATGGAGCAGTACCACTAACGGTAATACCCATAGATCTTGCTGTACCAGCTACCATTCTCATGGCAGACTCAACAGTAAAGCAGTTCAGGTCAGGCATTTTGGTTTCAGCGATTTCTTTCACTTGGTCCCAAGTTACTGACGCCACCTTATTACGGTTAGGCGCAGAAGAACCACCTTTGATTTTCGCCGCTTCCAAGAGCATATTTGCCGCCGGAGGAGTTTTGATTACGAAGTCAAATGACTTATCCGCATAGATTGTAATCAATACCGGCAACAGTTTTCCCGCTTTGTCCTGAGTTCTAGCATTAAACTGCTTACAGAAGTCCATGATGTTTAGACCCTTAGAACCCAGCGCCGGACCTACTGGAGGTGACGGGTTAGCCGCCCCACCTTTAATCTGCAGCTTTAGGTAACCTGCTATTTCCTTCGCCATTGTTAATCTACTTTTTCAACTTGTTTATAATCCAATTCCATTGGTGCATTACGACCAAAGATCTTCACCATTACGCTAATTTTCTGGCGAGCTTCGTCAACTGCTTCAATTGTTCCAGTGAAGCCGCTGAACGCACCGTCCATTACCTGAACTGTTTCGCCCACCGCAAATTCCACGTCATGTTTCACATCTTCATCCTCCTGTGTGGTATTCAGAAGACGATTGATCTCTGATTCTCGCATAGGTTTTGGAAGCTCTGAAGGGTCTTTTGAGTCCACGTTCAGAAAACCTATGACACCGGGAACACTTTTTATCATATGAGGCACCTCACCATGTGACAAGTCTGCACAAACATATACATAGCCTGGATGAGAGATACGCTCCACCTCTACTTTCTTTGTTTTTCCATCACGCTGCTTTCTTGTTTGAAAAACACGCTCTGTAGGAACAAATACTTCGCTGATGAAGGACTCCATACCTTGGTTCTCCACATCTTTAATAAGGTATTCTTTTACCTTCTTCTCCTGCCCACTGACCGCTCTAACTACGTACCAGTTTAATCCGCTCATGTAAACTTTATGGTTTTAAGGCCGCAAAATTACTTCTTCCTAGAAGAAGTTATAAATCTGTTGAATCCCTGTTTGGAAAACATAATCTACCCCTTGAATAATCAAGGCGATAATTGCTGAAGAAACCAGCACCATAACAGAACTCTTTCTCAACTCACCAAGAGAAGCCCATGTTACATGCTCTGTCATCTCAGCGTAAGATTCTTTCAAGAACTCAATAATTTTCATATGCTTTAACAGTTTTTGAGTACAAAAAAGTCACATCACTGTATTTCTTTTTTTGCACCAGGTTAAAAAAACCAGATTATTCTTAAAAAAAGATGCACGGGTGGAGAGGCTCGAACTCCCGACAACTGGTTTTGGAGACCAGTGCTCTACCAACTGAGCTACACCCGTAGTTCTTATTCAAAAGAGGATCTCTTTTCAGAATAAACTCTGTAGAATTTAGAGTTGCAAATGTAAAGCATCTGCAGTATTATTCAAACATTTATCATTGATTTTTCTGTGAATCAATTTATTAATTCTCAGAAAAGATGATTCCTGTCCGATGCCTTATCAGGCTATTCTACACGCACTGTCTATGCATTAAAAAAACCCCGCAAAGTACGAGGTTAATTTTGCACGGGTGGAGAGGCTCGAACTCCCGACAACTGGTTTTGGAGACCAGTGCTCTACCAACTGAGCTACACCCGTAAATACATTCTCATTTTAGTTTTTCGCTCGGGTTGTCCCCTAAAGCGAGTGCAATAATAGAGGTTTTATTTTTAGCCCACAAATTTTTAGCAGAAAAATATCCAATTTTTTATACTTTTACTCCAAATTAGTAGGATTGAGGTACTCAAATATACGTATATTTACATTTATACTGGGCGATGCCCGGTACTAAGAAAATACCGGTTTTACTTTTTATAGGAGTTCAATATATATTGTCCGTATGGAATATATCAATACTAAAGGGATTGTACTCAGTACAATGAAGTATAAAGAATCCTCAGTAATCAGTCGTATCTATACCGAGAAACTTGGTTTGCGCTCCTACCTAGTACATGGAGTCCGTAGTAGCAGAAACCGTAAAACACAAAAGGCTGCCCTTTTTCAACCTTTAAACCTATTAGACCTACAGGTTACTGAGCGTCCTCTTAAAGAGTTACAGCAAATCAAGGGAGGAAATATCCTTTACCCTATGCTGGATTGTCGAACCAACATTATTAAAGGAAGTATATTACTTTTCCTTACAGAAGTTCTAAGTAAAGTTCTTAAAGAAGAACAAGAAAATCCAACTCTATTTCTATACCTACAACAAAGTCTTATTATTTTTGATAAGCTACAGAAGCACTTTGCCAACTTTCATCTGCAGTTCTTATTAAACTTGCCTGATTACCTCGGTTTAACGATCAACGAAGCTAAATCTCTTTATACGGAGCAACGCATTCATGATCATCCTGAGTTAGATAAAACCATCAATCAACTACTTCAAACTCCTTTTGATGAATATATCCCACTCAACCAACAACAAAGAAGTGAAGTGTTAGACCATATTATTAGATTCTACCAATATCATTTTCAGTCCTTCGACTACCCTAAATCCTTAGAAATACTCAAAGAAGTTTTAAGTGCATAAAAAAGGCTTTCACGATATCGTGAAAGCCTCTTATTATGTATACTATACAAAGTAAAAAATTACTGAGCTGCAGTAAATGTATACGTATAAGTTGTCGTCTGAGAAACTTTTGCGTTGGCATCTCCATCTGTCCAAGTCAAAGAGATTGCTGTAGCGCTTGTATTTACCGTTTCAAATTCTGCTCCTGCAAAAATGTTATTCACAGGGTTTACTTCAGAACCTCCGAAACCAGTTGGCATTGGTGCAATATCTTGGCTGTGACCAGTTACAACAACAGTACCCGTTGTATAAGTATCATCATCGTAAGTCACTTTTACTGACATATCTGCATCTAAATCACCTGCATTTGAAGTAGACATCGTGTATGTTACCTCTGGTCCTTTGTCATCATCTTTACATCCACCGGCTACTGCAGCTACCAATACGACAAAAAGCAATAAAGTTTTAGAAATTTTGCTCAACATAAGAAATTGATTTTAGAAAATTGATAAAAAAATAAGAAAGCAGTTGTGCTATATTCACTTATACTTCTCCAACGTAATTACCTCATCGCAAAAGTCATACTCATAAGGTTGGTTGGAGCAAATAATGATAAGTTTCTCATTCATTGGCTGGTTTAGGTGGGATAAATACCAATCGATATTCTGATGATCAAGGTTGGATGTCGGTTCATCTAAAATTAAGACCTTGTCCTGATTATATAAGGCTAAGGCCAACTTTAATTTTTGTTTCATTCCCGACGAAAAGTCCCTCACTAACTTATTAGCCGATTTTTTGAAACCCAATATATTAATAATTTCATGATTATCCTGCACTAACGGTTTAAAATTACGATAGAAAGACAAGAGCTCAGTCAAGGTAAATTCCTCAATCAGTTCTGTATAAGGCCCTGTAATAGTTAAGAGCTTATATATTTCTTCTAAAGGAATACTTTTACTTTGATAACGATACGTTAATTTCCCTTCAGTGAAAGGGATCACCCCTGCCAATGTTTTCACCAAAGTGGTCTTTCCACTACCATTACCTCCTGTAATCGCATATTTCTTACCTTGGGAGAATGAAAGATCTACTCCCCTAAATATCCATTCTCGGCCAAACTTCTTTCCCAGACCTTCTACCAAGATTTCCATAATCTTCTATTTTTTTTAGACCTATATGCTGATACAAAAAAAACCTACACAGTATAGGTAATAGCTGTATAGGTTTTATTTTTCACTAGTAAAGGATCTTTATTATTACTTTTTATCCTACGTGGTAAGCTTAAGAGTTAAGCCATCAAGAAATTAATATCCTTTTATAACTCCTCTCTTGGAAGCTTTAATAAAGGATAGGATTTCTTCTTTATATAAAGAAGATAATTGCTCCTCTTCCTCTACCATTTTTACGGCTACAGACATATTGACTCCTTTATTATAAAGGCTTCTATAAATCTCGTGAATCTCGCTAATTCCTTCCGTATCAAATCCTCTTCTCTTCAGCCCTACAGCATTAATTCCACCATAACGCAATGGTTCTCTTGCCGCTTTGACAAATGGAGGAATATCTTTACTTACCAGAGCACCTCCCGCAATGAAGGCATGATTCCCTATTCGAACAAATTGATGAACGGCAGATGTTCCGCCGATAACCACATTATCTCCCACTTCTACGTGTCCTGCCATCTGCACAGCATTTGAAAAGATACAGTAATCACCAATCTCGCAATCATGGGCAATATGTACATAAGCCATCAAAAGACAATGTTTACCTATCTTGGTAGTCCATTTATCTTCTGTCCCTCTATTGATTGTCACACACTCACGTATAGTGGTATAGTCTCCAATTTCTACCGTGGTTTCTTCTCCGTGATATTTCAAATCTTGAGGAATCGCTGAAATAACCGCACCAGGAAAAATCTTACAGTGCTTACCTATACGTGCACCTTCCATAATGGTAACATTAGAGCCGATCCATGTTCCTTCACCTATTTCTACATTTTTCTGAATCGTTGTGAAGGCGTCTACCTGTACTCCTTCTCCTAACTTGGCTTCAGGATGAATATTCGTTAATGAGTGCACCATGATTTGAAATTATTAGATCAATACATGTAATTTACTGAAAAAATACAATGCAGCAATTTACGACAAAAAGTTTGCCCTTAGAAAAGAGCAAACTTTAATATATGCTAATTATTCTGTTTCTTCTTTACGTACAATACTAGCAGTCATTACTGCTTCACAGACTAATTTGTCTCCAATGAAGGTTTGACCTTTCATTTTAGCAATACCACGACGAATAGGAGCCAATAACTCACACTTCATAATCATAGTATCTCCAGGTACTACCATTTTTCGGAAACGACAGTCATCCAACCCAATGAAGTAACTCCAGTAATTATGGGGATCTTCCAAAGTGTTCATTACCAACACTCCTCCTGTTTGTGCCATGGCCTCAATTTGTAGTACGCCAGGCATCACAGGATTCCCAGGAAAGTGTCCTGTAAAAAACTGTTCGTTAACCGTCACATTTTTAATTCCTACAACGTGCTTCTCGGACAGTTCTGTGATCTTATCCACTAACTTAAATGGATAACGATGTGCCAACAACTCATCTAAATCAGTAGAATCGTATAAAGGAGTTTGATTAGGATCATACTCAGGGACATTATTTTTATCCAGCTTGAGCATAATTTTCTTCAACTTCTTCGCAAAACCAACATTAGCAGCATGTCCTGGACGTGCAGCCAAAATCTGTCCTTTAATTGGACGACCTACCAACGCTAGATCTCCAATCACATCCAGTAACTTATGTCTTGCCGGCTCATTTGGGAAGCGTAAGTCAACATTATTAAGAATGCCTTCTTCCTTTACTTCTACCTTAGGTAGGTTAAATACATCTGCAAGATCGGCTAACTCCTCATCAGAAATTAGCTTATCTACGACAACAATCGCATTATTGAAGTTTCCTCCTTTAATAAGGTTGGCCTGTCTCAATGCCTGTACTTCGTGCAAGAAGCAGAATGTACGACAAGGGGCAATTTCTGTCACGAACTGCTCAATATCAGCCATCATCGCATGTTGGCTTCCCAATACTTGAGAGTTGTAGTCCACCATGACCGTCACCCTGTAGTCATTCAAAGGAAGGGCTGCTATTTCTACTTTACGATCTTTTTCTTCATAGAAAATTCCTTCAGGAATCTCGAAGAACTTACGTTGAGCCGCTTGCTCTTCCAATCCTACTTCCATCAATGCCTCTACATATTTGATAGAGCTTCCATCCATAATAGGTGGCTCAGGTCCATCCAATTGGATCAACACATTATCAATCTGCAGTCCCACTAATGCCGCCAAGGTATGTTCAACAGTATATACCTTTACATCACCTTGTCCAATCGTTGTCCCTCTAGACAAGTCTACCACAAGGTCAACGTCAGCATCGATAATCGGTTGTCCCTCCATATCTATACGCTGGAACTTATAGCCATGGTCCGGAGGTGCTGGCAAAAAAGTCATCGTTGCCTGTTCTCCTGTATGAATTCCCACACCGGATAAACTTACAGGCTCTTTAATCGTATGTTGCTTTGTATACATCATAACTCTCTGGTCCTTCATTGGACCTCATTAAAAACAGTCTTGACCAAAATGAATTTGGTCTTATTTATACTTGGTTTACAATTCTTTGAGTTTCTTTTCCAACTTCCTGATTCGTTGAAGTAACTCAGGAAGTTTCGTAAAGACCATATGAGATCTGATGAAAGAAGTGGAGGAAATCGCTGGGTAGCCCATCATTTTAGCGCCTTCCTGCTCTATGTCATTTGGCACCCCTGTTTGTGCTGCCAACATTACTTTATCTGCCACTTTAAGGTGTCCAGCCAAACCTACTTGTCCTCCCAACATACAATGCTCTCCTACTTCAGAAGAACCCGCAACCCCTACTTGAGCTGCCATTACCGTATGCTTGCCAATTACAACATTGTGTCCTATCTGTATAAGGTTATCTAGTTTGACTCCTTCTCGAATCAACGTATCACCAATAGTAGCACGATCAATCGTCGTATTAGCTCCAATATCTACATGGTCTTCTAAGACTACACGTCCCAATTGTGGAATAGTAGAATAGGTACCGTCTTCCTGAGGAGCAAAACCAAACCCTTCTGAACCAATCACAGCGCCTGCTTGCAAAGTACAGTGGTTCCCTATTTTACAACCATGATTGACCTTTGCTCCTGCAAATAGGGTCACATCATCTCCAATCTCCACATTATCGCCTATATAAACGTGTGGATAAATCTTCACATTTTTCCCGATCTTTACTCCTTTTCCGATATAGGCAAATGCCCCTATATACTCTCCTTCTCCGATCTGAGCTGAGTCGTCAATAAAAACAGGGCTTTCTATCCCTGATTTTTTAGGAGTAATCATTTTTTCATACTCCTTCAATAATTGAGTAAATGCGGAATAAGCATCTTTTACATAAATCAGCGCTGCACTGACCTCTTTTTTAGGGACAAACCCCTCACTTACAATAACGGCTGAAGCAGCTGTAGTATACAAAAACTCTTCATACTTCATGTTGGCCAAAAAAGAAATAGTTCCTGTACGTCCCTCTTGTATTTTGGCGACATCATTAATCATTACTGTACCATTCCCTTCTACCTTTCCTCCTAAAATAGCTGCTATTTGATCTATGCTTATTTCCATTTTACAATCTTATTCCCTCAAATATTAAAATATTATATGGTTAAATTCATGCTTACCAAATCCTACAAAGATATAATTTTAGGATAGCATAAATAGTATTTTTTTACAATTTTGCTCAATGCTTCCACATTGGGCAAATCTGAAGCTTGAGCGATATCCACTACCGATCCATCCTTTCGCTTGATATTGATACTCTCCGAGTAAGGCACATAAGCCGCATTACTCACCACACCCGTTACACAAAAATACGGTAGTTCCTCTTCCTGATATCCCTTTTCCACCAACAAGGTCTTTACCTGATCTATCTCCTGTTGTGTAAATGGAGTATCTGAAAACTTGATTTTATAGACATCCCTATTCAACAGCATATTACTCAGGGTACTAATCACCCTGTCTTCATGATTTCTCCACCACTTTACAGAAGCAAAGATATCACTATCATCCAATGCTGTATAATTATCAAGATATTGGTCATCATTGACAAAGTCCTTAAGCCTCACTTGTTCTCGCAAAAACAATGATAATGCCGGAGTAGCCATCAAAGACACTCCTTGATCTTGTAAATCCCTAGCCCTTCGAATCAACTGTACTAAAACTTCCTCAGCGGCCACTGCTGTTTTGTGCAAGTATACTTGCCAATACATTAATCTTCTTGCCGTCAAAAAGTTTTCGATACTGTAGATTCCTTTCTCTTCTACGACTATTTGGTTATCCACAATATCCAACATACGGATAATACGGTCTGTACCAATACTTCCCTCTATTACCCCCGTAAAAAAGCAGTCCCGTTGGAGATAATCCAAACGATCCATATCTAATTGACTTGACACCAACTGATGAAAAAAAGGGACTTTATATGTATTGGTGAATATTTTGATCGCCTTTTTCAACACCCCATCAAATTGCTCATTGAGCTTTTCCATCATCAGCAAAGAAAGATCTTCATGGTGTACCCCATGTAGAATACTATGCTCCAATGCATGAGAAAAAGGACCATGTCCAATATCATGTAAAAGAATTGCCATCATGGCCGCTTCCCTATCTTCTTTAGGGATTTTATGCCCTTTGGTTCTCAATGCTTCCATTGCTGTCGACATCAGGTGCATCGCTCCCAATGCATGGCTAAAACGGTTATGATTGGCACCGGGATATACCATACTGCTTAATCCCAGCTGACTGATTCTTCTCAAACGCTGAAACCAAGGGTGCTGAATCAAATCGTAAATCAGCTCTGACGGAATATTGACAAAACCATAAACGGGATCGTTAATGATTTTCTTTTTACGTGTCTGTATCATGTAAAGGGTAGTAAAAATTGGGAACTAATCCCTAAAAGAAAAATCCTGCATTGAGCATGGTACGAAACTTTCTTTGATCAATTTCTATAAGTGGTGATTTAAACTCTTCTGGCACCTCTTGAAAGTCCAAGTCTAATACGTATGGTTGGAATAACTCCGTATACGTTTCGTGTACTACGGTAAAGTCAATGTAATAAGACTTTTTGCGGTACCCGATTCCTCCTGTAATAAACTGTCTTCCTTCATCAAATACTCTTAAAGCTTCTTTCAATGGATCTGGATAATAAGCATATCCTAGGCGTACCCTCCAATCATTTACTCTCCATTCTCCTCCAGCATTTATATTCCATACTCCTCTATACTCTTCTTCCAGTACCTGATTGTCTCCGGAAAAATCTACATCCTCAAAAAAGCCCGGTCCTACTAAACTACCATTAGAAAGGTGAATCTGATCGTAGGCAACATACTCTACATCAAAAGATAAAAAGCCATTTTTGCCGATAAACCCTGACACTCCTCCCGCTAAACGATAAGGCGTACGTAAATTATACTCAGTATCTAGTAGCTCATGATTGACTGTCTCTGCTCCATCAATAATCACTCCTTCCTGATCAGGTGTAGGGTTCACTCGTATCGGTTCACCGGTAAAATCATCAATAATAAAGTTGCCATTCTCATCCAGTATATTACCATCTACATCCCTATTCGGAAATAAGAAATCAAGCGTCTCTTGTTCATTGAAGAATACATTATTGTAATCCGTATACAGTTCAGCCCTGAAATAATCCCTCACATTATAATAGGTAGGTGTCGTTGCTGTAAAGCCTATTCTAAATGCTTCTATAGGTTTGTAGATAAAACCAATTTTACCATTGATACCAGTCGCATCAGTCTCAAACTGTTCAAAAAGTTCTATTCCTACCAAGTCCCTCCCATCTCGGAACTCAAACAAGGATCGATCTTTTGTATAACGGATCGACTCTATCCCTAATGTACCACCAAAGTAAAAGGTATCTCCTAAGTTACCCCCATAAGCAAAGCTTATCTGATTCTTATTTCCTTCTGTTTTCACATACCCTTCTCTACCCAATGGAGAGGAACCCACCACTAAATAATAAAACGGATTATTCAGATCATTGGGATTATAAGGAAACAACAAGTCACTGTGAAAGCCAAGAGAACCCATTGTTGTCACCCCAAACTGTGAAGGACTATCTTCATTCATGAATCCTAAAGACAATCCCTGTGCCTGCTCAAAAAAGAAATCAATCAGAGATGACTGATTAGTTGCATCACCCGTATAGGCTATATTCTCATTGTAGTCCTGCATTCTGGAGTAAGTAATCGCAAAAGAACCTCCTTTCCATGTCTGGCTTCCTCCTTTTGCCATACTAAACACCGCTCCTCCAAAGGGAATATTGAAAGGTGCTCGCTGATCCTCTCCAGCAATGCCCATTCCTGAAGCATCTGTCTTATTAAAGGATATACCTGCTCCTAAGTGTGCCTCTGACCTACGGTTAAACCCCAACCCTGCAGGGTTTATCAATGCATGGGAAATATCTCCTCCCAATGAGACGCCACTTCCTCCAATAGCCTGCATACGGGCAGAACCGGCTAAATTATTGGATGAAAAACGAACTCCATCTATAAAGTATCCCGTTGGGACATTTTGAGCTTGAAGTAAGTGGGTTAATGAAAACAATAAGATGGTGATTAGGCTGGTATGTGTATTCCTCATTATCTATGATTTTTTGGTTTATTATAAGCGTATAGAGTAAGCTATTAACGATCCATAAATCGGTTATTGAAATATACTATTTATCTGTAAAGACAAACAAAAACCTTCGAAAAACAGCGTTTCCGAAGGTTTTTGCTTTATATAATTTTTTAGTCTATTCAAATTAATCTCACCTATAATAGATTGCTTCACCCTTTATGTTCTTTTATCTTCTTCTACTTGTTCTAATTGTAGAACGAGATGGACTTGGAGAAGAAACCGACCTACTCGGAGAACTTGTTCTGTAACTGCTTCTGGAAGGTGTCCCGTAGTTATTACCTGATGTATTCCATCCACTGTTGGTTGCTCTACGATAGCTATCAGATCCTCCTGTACCCAACACATTCACGCGTTGATTTGCGGAACGTTGATTAATTCTGTTCGGAACACGAATTGTCGCTGAAGATTCTGCCGGACTAGGTCTTGTTGTTGCAAAATTGGTCCCCGGTCTCGAATATGTTCTCGTTCTTCCTTCTGCAATTGCCGGAGGAACTGAACCTGGCAGCCCATAAATCGGATATGCCACTCCATAAGGGTATCCCCAGCCTCCAAAGAATGGGTTACCAAATGCATAAGGGCTGAAAAATGGATCATAAAATCCACCTCCTGGATAAAACCCATTTCCGTACATGAAGTTCATACCAAAACCTATACCTACATTCCCTAAAGAGAATGGCATCCAGTTCAGGCCTAATCCATAATAAGAAGACGGTCCAAAGGCACCACCGCCAAACCCCATGTTCATGGAAACGCTTGGCAACCATCTTGACGTGCCATTCATCGCGTTGGCACTTTGCGTAGATGTTCCATTTTCCGGAGCTACTGTGGTAGTCGTCTGATCCTCATAATATACATAATCCCCCTCGGCTGTCCCTGGCGTATACTCTGGGTTAGCATACTTATTCCCCGCAGGAGCTTCATAAGATGGATTATTTAATGCTTCAGGTTGAGGAGCAGGCTTGAAGTTTTTAGCCACAGCCTTTCGATCCGATTTGAAAAAATACATATCATCATACTCCTGTGCAGAGACAGCAGTACTCGCTCCTAAGAATAATATGATTGGTATCAGAAGTTTTCGCATAATTCGGTAACGTCTTGAGGTTGTTGAACGGACTCCTTATTTGAAAACAGCTACAACTACATGTAGCGGTCTATTGTCATCTTCTATTATAAAGACTCGATAAACTGACCGTTCGTCAGTAAATTTATTATAAAAAACGGATAAATTGTTAATTTTGTTTGGATTTAACAGTTATTCCTTTAAAAAACATTAACAAGCTATTACAATTAGTTTTGGTTTTACTTGACTTTTTGTAGCTGACAAAAAAGGGATTTATTAACTTGCGTCCTTCTAACACCATCTAAGGTGAGGATCCACTTAAAAGATTATTCGTTTTACTTAAAAAAATAAAGAATTCCATGGCAAAAGGGCTACCAAAAAGGAGTGAGGACTACTCAGCCTGGTACAATGAGCTGGTGAAGAAAGCTGATTTGGCAGAAAATTCGCCAGTGAGAGGCTGTATGGTAATCAAACCATACGGATTTGCAATCTGGGAAAAAATGCAACAGACCTTAGACAAAATGTTTAAGGACACGGGGCATTCCAATGCATACTTTCCGCTGTTTATTCCAAAATCATATCTAAGCCGCGAAGCAGACCACGTAGAGGGGTTTGCAAAAGAGTGTGCTGTTGTAACCCACTACCGTCTTAAGAATGCAGAAGATGGCTCAGGGGTAGTGGTAGACCCAGATGCTAAGCTGGAAGAGGAACTGATTGTTCGTCCTACTTCTGAAACGGTTATCTGGAGTACCTACAAAAACTGGATTCAATCACACAGAGACCTTCCTCTATTGCTAAACCAATGGGCTAACGTTGTTCGTTGGGAGATGCGTACACGTTTATTCTTACGTACTGCGGAGTTTCTATGGCAAGAAGGCCACACGGCACACGCAACCAAAGGTGAAGCCATCAAGGAAACAGAAACCATGCTACACGTATATGCTAAGTTCGCTGAAGAATTTATGAGTATGCCAGTAGTCAGAGGTGTAAAGACAGAAAGTGAGCGTTTTGCCGGAGCAGAGGAAACTTACTGTATCGAAGCACTTATGCAAGACGGTAAGGCATTGCAAGCAGGTACTTCTCACTTCTTGGGACAAAACTTTGCAAAAGCATTTGACGTAACTTTCTCTGACAAAAACAACCAGCTACAACACGTTTGGGGTACCTCATGGGGTGTTAGTACTCGTTTGATGGGAGCTTTGATTATGGCGCACTCTGATGACGAAGGACTAGTACTACCTCCTAAGTTGGCTCCTATTCAGGTGGTTATTGTTCCTATCTATAAAGGAGAAGAGCAATTGGCTAAGATCTCTGAAAAAGTAGCGGGAATCAAATCAGAACTAGAAGCTAGAGGCATTTCTGTGAAATTTGATGATCGTGATACATTGAGACCAGGCTTCAAGTTTGCTGACTGGGAGATGAAAGGGGTTCCGGTACGTGTAGCGATTGGAGCGAGAGATCTTGAGAACAATACGGTTGAAATTGCTAGAAGAGATACTAAAGAGAAGCAATCGTATAGCCTTGATAACGTAGAATCTGTAATTGCTGATTTACTGGATCAAATTCAAGAAAATATCTTCCATAAAGCCTTGATGTTCAGAGATGACAACATCACTAAGGTAGAATCATATGAAGAATTTAAGGAAGTACTAGAGACCAAGGGTGGATTTATTTCAGCACATTGGGATGGTACTCCTGAAACAGAAGAAAAGATACAAGAAGAAACCAAAGCCACTATTCGTTGTATTCCTTTGGAAAACGAGGAAGAGGAAGGTACTTGTATCTATTCCGGCAAGCCATCCACACAACGAGTGTTATTTGCAAAGGCTTACTAAAAATATACATGCCGGGGTTTATTCCCCGGCATTTTATGTTAATCCCTAATAGTATAAATATGGAACTTCAACCAGTAATGATCTTTGGAGCATCGGGACTTGGTAAAGTCGCTCTTGAGATCTTTAAAAGTCAGGATATACTTGTATACTGCCTTTTGGATGACGATAAAGACCTGCATGGCAGTGAAATTGATGAAGTAGGTATTCTTGGTAGTACCGATGATGACAGTTTTATCCGATATGTAGGAAAAAAATGTGATGCCTTTATTGCCCTAGAAGATCCTAGCAAACGTAAAGAACTCATTGACCGCCTTTTGAAAAAACGTAAGGCGATGCCTGTCAATGCGGTACACAAAGCAGCGGTTGTTGCCTCCAATGCATTTTTGGGATATGGTAACTTGGTTAATGCTACAGCTGTAATCAGCGCAGGCTGTAAGGTTCCTAACCATTGTATTATCAATACAGGTGCTGTATTGGAACATGGGGTAGAACTAGGTGACTTTGTTCAAATAGGGGCCAATGCCACCATTAATGCCAATGTCAAGATAGGAGAAGGTGCCTTGATCGGGTCTGGCTCTATCATTGCTGCCGGTATCCAAATTGGAGAGGGTGCGCAAGTTGCTCCTGGCTCCCTAGTCCTGAAAGATGTTGAAGAAGGCACTACTGTATTTGGTAGCCCTGCCCAAGAGATTTAATATTGTGAGGTAGGGGCGACCATAATAGTGTCTTAGGCTTGCTATTACCATACTTGATGTCGGGCGACCACAATAGGGACTTAGACTTGCTATTACCACACTTGATGTCGGGCGACCACAATAGGGACTTAGACTTGCTATTACCACACTTGATGTCGGGCGACCACAAGGGTCGCCCTTACCTTTTACCTTTTACCTTTTACCTTTTACCTTTTACCTTTTAAATGATTACTTGTAAACCGAAATCGGCGGCATTTTATGCTTTGATTATCTTCCTGATTATTCTGGGTACCGTAGTCTTTGGTATTCTTCGCTATATGAGTATTAGCGGTTTTCAATGGTGGGCGATTATCTTGCTGGTTGCTATCTCACTTTTAATGGTAGGCATGTTACTTCGACTTATGTTTACCTACAAAACTTTAAAACTGGACACCAAAAAGCAAACACTTACGATTCGCTACCCATTGCGTTTTGGGATGAAAGAAGTTGTAAAGATGAGAAGTGAAATTCTTTACTGGAAAAGGGAAGATAAAAAGATTGGGGATGTCTCTATGCATGAAGTGGAGATCTTTACCAAAACAGGAATTCCTATCAAGGTTAATGATAAAGCACACTCCAATATCAACAAGCTTGGACACTATTTATATAGTAATTACAAGACCTTGGAAAGAAAGAGTCAGGAGAATTGATTCATATATTTTTATTCGATCAATATTTTTCTTTAATTGACCTCGTTACAGGAGCTAAGTTCGCTTTTAAGCGTTCTGATATATTCTGTCAAAATTATGCATTTACACTATTATAAAAACCAGGCCCCAATAAGGGACCTGGCTTTTTTGTTTATAAATATTTAAAAGATATTAATAAGAATAGATCACGGTGCCGTCCTTTAAAATATAGCGTACTTTTTCCTCCACCTCTACCTTAATCACTTCATCACTGTAAGCTCTGATAGAGGTACATTCTGGAATGATAATCCACTTACCTTCCAAATCCAATACGCCCAATCGCTTACCTACCCTCACTTGAAAGCTATTTCCTTTTTCCTTCACTTGCTCAAAAGAAGTGTCACTAATGACATTTCCATTCACATCGATCATTCTCCATTTACCTGAGCCTTCTGAGGTATACATTTTCACAAAAGCTCGCTCTCCATTAAACCGTGTCACATCTTGAAACTTTCTTCGGTAAGCCGCATTTCCTGAAGGTAGAATATGGTAAGCCT
Organism: Algivirga pacifica; assembly: GCF_039543525.1. NCBI lineage: Bacteria > Pseudomonadati > Bacteroidota > Cytophagia > Cytophagales > Flammeovirgaceae > Algivirga > Algivirga pacifica. The sequence goes on along the minus strand of NZ_BAABJX010000062.1, from coordinate 16,148 downwards.
GCTTGTCCTCCTTGACTACACAGCGCTCACTTCTGAATGGACCTACTACTTTACCATCACCTTTATATCTCCCAACGATTGCCCCCTCAGTATTGATAATAATTCGTTTGTTAACCAAGGCAACTCCATCGATAAACCTACCTGCTTCCATAAACTGAGCGGGTATTACCCACTCTCCTTCAATGTCCACATATCCCCACGCTCCTTTATGCATCACTGCCGACAGGCTGCCCGAAAAATAATTAGCATCTTCAAATCGAGGGGTAATAACCTCTTTCCCATACATGTCAATAAAGCCAACAGTCTTCCGCTTTTTGAATACCTCGACTCTACTCAATCCTTCGGAAAAAGGTGCTATAGACTTATATTTAAATGCCGTTAAGGCAATGCCATTATAATCTACCAACCCTTTGTAAAGAGTATTCCCTACCTCATAGGCTTGATAAAACCCATCACCCAATGGTTTTTCTACTACAATATTCTCATCCACTCTATAAGGAGTGAATTTTTTCTCATTAGATAATGGCTTAAAATAACCACTGTGAGTTACTTTATAATCTGCCGTATCCCTCACCATCACTTCCAGTAGTTGCTTTTTGGTTCCTTCCAAAAAGTGGATGCTATCATATTTTACAGGAAGTAGTTCTTTGTCGTCAATACTCCTCACTCCCCACTTTCCTTGACGCTGTACAATAACCACCTCCTGCTCTATTTCAGCAATCGTATCATACAAACAAGGAATCAGTTCTTTTCCTTGACTATTCATCACTCCATACCTTCCGCCTTTACGCACTAATGTTCTTTCTTTGGACTTTCCCCATATCGCCAACAAATCTCCCAAATGATCATAAGAAGGAGGTATGACTACCTCTCCGGACTCCTTCACCAATCCCAACACTTTCTGCTGTCCTGAACGCTTCACATTTACTGTAATCGCTAAACCATCTACAAAAGTCCTTAGAGAATCCGCCTTAATCGTAGGAGCTAATACAATGGTTCCTTCTTGATTTACTCTTCCCCATTGTCCTTCCTTCTTAATATTTGCGATACCATCCACAAAAGGAGCGATTGCATCATAAACGAATGGAAGTAAAACCTGACGTTCCTTATTCAATACTCCCCACTTCCCTCCTAACTTAACACGAAACAAAGGGTGATTTAACGTTGCTACTTCTTCATATTGAAACGGAAGAATCGTATTTCCTTTAAGGTCTATAACTCCTGCAATACCCCCTTTTTTAGCATTGAGCATCCCTTGCCATACATCGCCAAGGTAATCGTACTCAAAAGGTAACACGACCTCTCCATTAAGAGATACGGCACCATACTTATCTTGACTTCTTATCACAGCTACCCCTTCTCTACAGCTCACCACTTCATCAATAGGGTAGCGAATATCTCCCATCTCTACCGAACTTTTGATCTCTCCTCTTCTGGAAATCAAGTGATCCCAATAATCGCCGCTCGCAGCCCTTGCCCAGTTTGCGCTGAAATAATCCTTTAATGCAATTTTTTTGAAGTTATGCTGATATAGAAAAGTACCTTGTTGAGAATCGACTACAAAAGCACTCTCTTCTCCACCATCATTGGAATAGGCTAAAGCCAATCCTACTTCTGGAGCTTCTTCGACATGATAGAACTTACGATACCCCAACAAGCTACGTCCCTGTTTATCTAAGAGATAATAGCTATCTCCTATATATTGCCATACTCCTTGTTCCAGTCCTTCATGTGGAGAATAAGTCTGCTGATACATTTTCAGTTTTTTACTCTCCAAATAGTTTCGCGCCTCCTCACGGTTGGGAAAAGCTTGGGCAGTCAATAAACTTCCTGTACTATCCCATTCTACTAAATCTATTCCCTCTGGACGTACCCCTATTGCATGTTGCTCAGCCACATCTACTTGAGGATAAACAGGAGGTAATAAAATTTCTCCGGAAATATTCAATACCCCAACTTGTTTACCTGTACCAAAAAGTAACACTGGAAGACTATCTACCGAAGACATCACAGGATAAGTCCTCTCCAAAATCTCTTTACCCCCCTGATCAGCTATTCCAAATCGTTGGTTCTGCTGATATAGGTATGATCTTTTCTTTAAAGGAGTAATTGCGTCATAACGAATAGGTAAGACCTCTTTCCCATACTTATCAACGACTCCACATCGATATTTCTTCCAAACTAAAAAGCGATTAGGGGTTACGATTTCAATATGGTCATACTGAAAATCTAATACTTGTTCTCCTTTTCTATTAACTACTCCATACTTCCCTTGTAAAGCTGCAACTGCTAGGTTATTGGGAGTATAAGGCATCAAATGGTCATATTGGGGAGAAAATAAAAAATTTCCATATTGGTCTATCGCTCCCCATTTTCCATTTTCAACAACAGGAAATACCGATTGTGCCCACATGATCCTCGCCACAAACAAACAGCAGAAAAAGACGGTTATCCGTTTCATAAAGTTATTGCCAGTTATCTTTCAGAAGTATCAAAATAAATACTCCTACTATAGTAGTAGGAGTTCCCGCAATTAAAATACCATTCTTTAATAGAAAGATACAAGAAAACGTATTAATCTATCTATTAAATTCCCTTTTCAATATACAAACAGTCCCTTTATTAAACGGTCTTTCCACTCTTAGAGTCTTTATTTCACTTGGATAGCAATAAATCCATTAGGGTCTCCATCCTCTATTTTCAAACGATCTTCTCCTACCCCCATATTCATTAATTCGTTCTTTATTTGCTCTGCTTTCTCCACCGAAAAACGTTCCCCTTCTATTTCTCCACTAGATCCTATCACTAACTTCATGTAAGAGTATGCCATCATGATTTTCCCTAGATTATCAAGTTGTTGTATAGAGTCTTCTCGATCTTTTTGATTCATACTGACACGCTCTAAAACTATCCATGTATTTTCATCCAACTTCTCCGTGCCTGTCAAGTGATTGATCAGTTTCATCTCTGCCCCATTAGTATACACCGTAATCATATTACCATCAGGTAGCAATACGGACTCTTTTTCTTCATCACCTCCACCCCTACTCACGACTTCTTCACCTGTCTCCATTCGAATTGTATCTTCCACAGACTGATTCACATTAAAAATAGACCAAACTGCAAAAACCACCATGAAACCTCCTAATACAGGAATCATCTTACCAAAAAAGCCCCCTCCTACTTTTTCGTGAGAAAACAAGCTCGTAAAATTTCGACTACAATCTTCTGTAATTTCATGAAGCTCTGGCAACCCCAAACGAAGCATAAAACCCTCCGGTAAATGTAGCTCTTTAAGAAAGAATTTTTGTCCCATCAATAAGTTCGCCAACCCAAAATTATCTAGCTTCTTGTTTTCTACTTCTGTTCCCAAATACCCCATCACTACAGGCAAGAGCATATACAAAAGGTGATACCCTGTATTTTCATCAACTCCACTCATATGCGATAACTCTTGTACCATCCGATCCTGATCATCCTCAAAGACATCAAAAGCCAATCGCTGACCGTGATAGCGAATCGTTTCCCACCCTCCTTTATCTCTTTGTGTAATAATGGTTTTCAGCTTTCCAGCTACACTATGGTCTAATTTGCGATAAGCAAGAGCATACAAAAGACTATCAGCTCCTGAAGGGGTAGAAGCTTTCTGCATCAACCCTGCTATAATTGCAGGTATGGCCCGATCAATATAAAGCTGAATGTTCTCGGATTCCTCATTGAGAACATCGGCAATATGATTACTTACCTGGTTTCCAAGACCATTCTGAGCTATTGCGTGTAAATTATATGACATAGGATCTCTGCTTTTGGGTTACCATTCTGTATTAGGAACATTAAAAAAATGTAAATGATTTAGAAATGGTGTAGAGTCCTATGATATGCTAAGATTTTTACAATTTAAGAGGTGAAATGGGGTACGGTTATGAGTTATGAAAGTTATTTTACCCCTCAACGACATACAATATCCTATGGAAATTTTTTCAACCTTTTTTAAACGATAAGCAATAACCGATAAACATAAGCTCGTACCCTAAAAATGATGAGATAACTCCCCTAAGCTGTTGATCTCTAAATGAGGATGAATACCATGAGCAATACGATCCGGATTGTAAAAGACAGTATACATCCCTGCCGCCTTTCCTCCCTGAATATCAGCACGAGGATTATCACCAATCATCACACTATGTTCAGGAGATGTTTTTGCCTGCTCCATCGCATATTGAAAGATCTGAATATTAGGCTTCTTATGACCTGTACATTCTGAAGTAATAATTTGCTTAAAGAAATGATAAATATTTGCACTTCGCATTTTGATGTGCTGCACATCCTTAAAGCCATTGGTAAGAATATGTAACTCATAATGTTCATTCAGGCGCTGTAGCGTACTCAATGCTTCTGCCATCAAGTACGGTTTAGTAGGGCATATTGATAAATACACCTCTCCCATATCCGCAGGACATACTACCGCTGGAATGCCCAATTCAGCAAAAATCATAGGAAAACGCTCACTGCGAATTTTCTCTCGATCTACCTTTCCTCTATCATACTGTTGCCACAACTTTCGATTGACTACCCTAAAAGCAGCAATAAAGTCTAATTTCTGTATGTTTCTTGAGCTCAAACTGCCGATCTGATAACGATCATACAACTCTTCCAGTGTTTCTGCAGAGCTCTTTTCAAAATCCCACAAGGTGTGATCTAGATCGAAAAAGAGATGCTTAAAATCTGTATTTTTCATAGGCGCTTTCTATTCTACTCTGTCAGAAGGATTAAACCCTTCCTAGGGTTATATAGTGTATAAACATATAAACAACTTCAAAACGTTGTTGTTTTTAACAAAAAAAAATTTTGAAATACTGTAAATAAGAGATTTATAACAATTTTTTATTCTGCAAAAACCCTATTTAAATACATAATATTTCAAACATGTGAGATCAATCAAAAGTCAATAATCGTACATAGTACAATTAATAACATATTATTTAAATCTCCCTTTTTATCCTGTGAAATTACTATTTTTGTGACAGAAATGACGAAGACAGTTTTACAAAACATATAATCAATTACTATGGCACTAGTAAAAATGGTTTTGCCCGCTATGGGTGAGAGTGTATTTGAAGCAACCGTACTTACCTGGCTAAAAAATGTAGGAGACCGCATAGAAACAGATGAGTCTGTCCTAGAAGTTGCCACGGATAAAGTAGATACTGATGTTCCTGCTTCTCACTCCGGAATACTAAAAGAAATATTAGTGCAAGAAGGGGAAGTCGCACAAGTAGGACACCCCATTGCAGTAATTGAAACAGAAGGAGGCTCAACTGAAACAGAAGAGGACACCACTCCTGAAAAACAAACGGAAGAGGTTATTGAAACACCTGCCGAAACTCCCGTACAAGAAAGTCATACGGCTACTACAGTTAGCTCCAATAGATTCTATTCCCCTCTAGTTAAAAGTATTGCTCAAAAAGAGAATATCTCTGGAGAAGAGTTAGACCAAATCCCGGGTAGTGGCAAGGAGGGTAGAGTGACCAAAGATGACATTCTAGCCTACGTAAAAAACCGCACAACTACAGCAGCTGCCCCTACTCCAAAAGCAGCACCTGCCCCAGCAAGCACACCGCAACCACAGGGTAGCACAACAGAACAGCCAGCGACTAAGCAAGTAGCTCCAGCAGTTTCTGTAGATGGAGAAGATGAGATTATACAAATGGATCGTATGCGTAAGATGATTGCTGACCGTATGGTACAGTCTAAGCATACAGCGCCACACGTTACTTCTTGTGTAGAAGCTGACATGACTAATGTGGTCAACTGGCGTAACCAATGGAAGAATAAGTTCAAGGAGCGTGAAGGAGACTCTCTAACCTTTATGCCAATCATCGTACAAGCGATTGCCAGAGCGATCAAAGATTTCCCAATGATCAATGTGCAAGTAGATGGAGATAAGATCATTCGCAAGAAATCAGTGAACATCGGTATTGCAGTGGCTTTACCTTCTGGTAACTTGATTGTTCCAGTCGTAAAAAATGCCGATCGCTTGAGCCTTAGTGGCCTAGCACTAGCAATCAATGATTTGGCAAGAAGAGCACGAGAAAATAAATTAAAGCCAGACGAGCTACAAGGAGGTACCTATACGATCTCTAACATTGGTTCTTTTGGAAATACTATCGGTACACCAATCATTAATCAGCCACAAGTGGCAATTATGGCGATCGGTACTATCAAGAAAAAGCCGGCTGTGATTGAAACCCCTCAAGGTGACTTGATCGGTATTCGTCATATGTCTTACTTCTCACATTCTTATGATCACCGTGTAGTAGATGGTGCATTGGGAGGAATGTTCGTTAGAAGGGTATGTGATTACCTTGAAAACTGGGATGTAAATCAAGGGATTTAATTTTTTAGGGGCGCGATACATCGCGCCCCTAAAATTTACCTATCACCTGATGTCCGGGTGCCCACTAGGGACACCCTTACTTTTTACCTTTTATGTCTTTGACAAAAGCAGTAATATCTTCCGTTAGATTCTCACTCTGGGAAAGTAGCTTAATGAAAGCACTGCCAATAATAGCCCCCTGTGCATGCTCACATGCTTCTTCAAATGTTTCCTGATTGGAAATTCCAAACCCTATCAATCGAGGATTTTTTAGGTTCATCGCATTCACTCGCTTAAAATACTCCTTCTGGACGTCCGTTACATCGCTCTTAGCTCCCGTAATACTTGCTGAAGAAACCATATAGATAAATCCTTCTGTGTTGGCATCAATACTAAGGATACGTTCTTCACTGGTTTGAGGAGTGATCAAGAATACATTATGCAAGCCATTTTTCTCAAAGATAGGCTTATAAACCTCTGTATATTCACGAATAGGTAAATCCGGTAGAATAACACCATCGATACCCACCTCACGACATTTCTCACAAAATGCCTCTATACCATATTGTACAACAGGGTTAAAATAGCCCATCAACACCACTGGTACCTGCACCTTTTCTCTAAAGCCTTGCAGCTGCTCAAAAAGCTTGTGCATGGTCATGCCGTTTTCTAAGGCTTGCTGATTACTCTCCTGAATTGTAGGTCCGTCAGCCACAGGATCAGAATAAGGAATGCCGATCTCAATCAAATCTGCTCCTGAGGATTGTAATGCTTCTAAAATAGTATTGGTGTCTTCTAAAGAAGGATAACCTGCAGTGAAATAAATATTAAGGATACCTTCTGATTTTGCTTGAAAAAGCTGATCTATTCTGTTCATGTGAAGTAGGTTTGATAGTCAATAATTCAATACAAACGATTCTGATAAGGTTATTGTTATTGCTTGTCGTGTATAAGCGATCCACTATAGCCAATACCAAATACAACCTAGCAGCTAATATAATAAAAACCCTCTCAGTTGACACTGAAAGGGTTTTGATATTAATCGACAATTCTCAATCTTCTTCTTTTTTTCTTGCTGTCTTTTACTTTTTTACGTACAGCTTTTTGACTTTTAAACTCTTTTTGCTTCGGTTCCTTAATTTGGCCTCGGTGAATATCGCCATAACGTTGGTTCTGACGTAAGCTATAAGAATTCCCCCTTACCGGTATTCCTTTAAGAATACGGTGCGAATGTTCCTGCTGTACATGACAGGTTTCTATAGGACAGAGTGGCATGGCTTGTTTGATCGCATAGGATACGGTAATGCCTACCGATGGTCTAAAGACCGTAGACTGCTCATTAAAAGACGTGGAACCTAGTGCCTCCCTTAGACCTGGAATCTCATGCCCAAAACTAAAGTGTCCTTGAACGGTAGGCGTTACAGCAATACGGTCTGTTATATATATATGATACCCTAGCCCCACTCCTATTCCTAAGCTGTTGTCACGAGTAGAAAGTGGTAGTGTTGATGGAACCGGTAATCCCTCTTGCGTCAAAGGAGGTACATCCGGCAAGTTCCCTTCAAAATCGAATTGCATCCAGGTATATTGTCCAGAGACTCTAAAAAATGCATTTTCCTTAATTCGCTCTATAAAGAGATGGTCGGTCAACTGCAAAAAGTAAAAGTCCATGTACATCCCCAACGAATGGAATCGAGCATTCATATCAGAGTAAAAATCTCCAAAGCGGTTTTCTTCCCTGTAGCGATCGGTATGATATGAAACCCCCAACAGAAAACCTCTACTACTCTCTCTCATAGAGTTGCCACCACGAGCGGGATCCTTCACTCTACCTAAGCTGAAAAAATAGTCCAAATTGACACCATAGTTCCAGCCATCACTTAAGGATGCTACTGAGAATGGAACTCCAGGAGTACTAACATTATACTCCTCAATTGCTTCATTCCACTTGGTAAAAATATGACTATACCCCACACTTCCCCCTACTTTCATGTGGGCGTATTGTGCAAAAGAAGGAGTAGTCAATAACGCTAGGAACAAAAACAATAGTATTTTCTTCATGGTCTGGAAGTGCCGAAAAGATTCTTGAAAGTACTTTAATTTTCTAAAGGATGTAGCTTCTCTATTTCTATCAGAAGACTTGCTGTTTAGGCCAGTAGCCCGCACTCTACCTTATAGTATTATCAATAAGACAACCTCGATAAGACGAATAGCAATATGCTTACCAAAAAAATTTTATATTTTAGCCTTAAAGCAAGTTTATCGAGTTTTTTATCAAAATAAGGTGTAAGGTATAAATTTTACTACGTAACCGACGAACATTTAAAACAGATTATTGTCATATTATTATGAAATCAATCACTTTCTATAAATATCAGGGCACCGGAAACGACTTTGTGGTGATAGATGACCGTAAAGAAACCTTTGACATTGAAGATTACCACTTAGTACACCGTTTATGTGACCGTAGATTTGGCGTTGGGGCTGATGGACTTATCCTCATTCGAAACCACGAAGCCTATGACTTTGAGATGGTCTATTTCAATGCGGATGGACACGTAGGCTCTATGTGTGGGAACGGCGGACGTTGTGCGGTACAATTCGCTAAGTTTTTAGATATTTTTGACAAGCAAACAACCTTCTGGGCTGCCGATGGCCTTCATGAAGCCTTTATTGAAGACGAACTTGTTCACCTTAAAATGAATGCTCCTAAAGAAATTGAAGAAGGAGATGACTATTTCTTTATGGATACCGGTTCTCCTCATTATGTCAGTTTCAAAGACGATATCGGCCAATATAATATGTATGCAGAAGGACGTAAGATCCGTTATAATGACCGATTTAAAGAAGAGGGCACGAATGTAAACTTTGTGGAAAGACGTGCTGATGGCTTGAAGGTAAGAACATATGAAAGAGGTGTTGAAGACGAAACCTTTTCTTGTGGTACTGGAGTTACTGCCTGCGTAATTGCAGCAGGACTACAAGGTGCTGAAAGTCCTGTTGCTGTAGAAGTGGAAGGAGGAGATTTAATGGTCTCTTTCGATAAAAAAGATGATAATTCCTTTGATAATGTATACCTTATAGGTCCTGCTGTTCAAGTATTTGAAGGTAAAATAAACGTATAAACTTCCTCTGTACTTTTATGTAAAGAATTATACTGTTTCAGTGATACTTTTCTAATAGTTGAAATTATTACTGCCATCTGACTATTTGTTTATCGCTTATTGCTTATCGTTTAATTTAGAGTTGAATATTAAACAATAAGCGATAAATAACATATCTATTTCCAGTCTGTAATAACTTTAACCGGAAAGACTATAGTATTGCTTCCCCTATACTTACACTAACAACACCTAATCGGAATAACCATGAGAAACATTCGCTTATACTTGCTTGCGATAATGGCGATCGGTTACTACAGTTGTTCTTCTCCCCTTAAAAATGGAGAGAAGCAATTTAACCGTGGGAAATTTGAGACTGCCATTCGCACCTACAATAATCTTTTAGAAAAAGGGAATCTTCCCAATGATAAAAAGAAAGAGGTCTATTACCGTATTGCTGAATCCTATCGCCTATCGAACCGGATACAAGAAGCCATGCCTTATTATAAAAAGGCAAAAGAACTAGGATATGTCCCCGATGGAGTAGTCTTCCATTATGCTATGGGATTAAAGCAACAAGGTAAATACGATCAAGCCGTTAAACTATTCACCCAATACATCAAAGAGGGAGAAGACTTTGACTTGCAAAGACGCGCCAGAACTGAAGTAAAGTATATTGAGGATATAAAAAAACTGCAAGACCCAGATCCTTTTATCTTTATTAATAACTGCGCCTCACTCAATACAGAAGAAGCGGAGTACTCTCCGGTTTTCTGGAAAGACAATCAACTCGTTTATAGTGCTACTCGTTCCAAAGACTTGGTTTTTGAAGGAACTGGAGGAGGATACTCTCACCTCTATCTTTATGAATATGACCCTTTGGATAGTTGTCAAGGGACTTCTGCCTATCTAGATTCCACCATTAATACTCCTGATCTTCACGAAGCCTCTGCTACATTCAGTAAAGATGGGCAAACCTTGATTTTTGCTCGTAGTACCTATGGTGATCGAAAAGAAGAGTATAAAGAAGTAAACCTTTACACTTCCACTTGGAATGGCTCACAATGGTCTACCCCTCAACTGATGGACATCTCTTCTCCTGAAAGCTGGGATGGATGCCCTGCCCTATCTCCCAATGGCAAATACCTCTATTTTGTATCTAACCGAGAAGGAGGATTTGGAGGTCTAGATATTTACCGTGCCACCAAAGATTACAAAGGACAATGGGGGAGTATCCGTAATATGGGTAGCAAGATTAACTCTAGAGGAAATGAAATGTTCCCTTATGTCAGTGAAGATGGTAAGTTATATTTCTCCTCAGATGGACACCCTGGATTAGGAGGACTAGACCTTATGGTTGCCCGTAGAAAAGATGGGAAAATTATTGTCAAGAATATGGGAACTCCCTTTAACTCTCCTGGCGATGATTTTGCCATTACCTTCAGAGATAAAAAACATGGTGCCTTTACTTCCAATCGTCAAACTCCAGAAGCTAAAGGCAACGACGACATTTACTTCTTTGAAGACCGAACTCCTTTACTAAAACCTATTCGCTACTATCTAGCAGGGCAAACCGTACAAAAAAAGGACTCTTTGGAAACCACATTAACAGAAGTAGAACTACAGCTTATCAATGAAAAGGGAGAAGTAATAGACCGTACCGTTTCGGATAAGGATGGAAAGTTCCGCTTTACTCCTGAGCTGGAAATCGGCCCCGAATATATGTTGGTTTCCAACAAGCAAAACTTCCTGATTGACTCTAGCATTTATGTCACAGCAGATAAAGTAGTAGAACAAGAAGATGTCAAAGATAGGCCGGAAAAGATTGTAGACATTGTACTACAAACCAAGGTCGACCTCACAGAAGACTTCTACGAAAAACTCATGAGTGAAGGTGAAATTACACTTCGTAATATTTACTATGACTTTAATGCGTGGAACATTCGTGAAGATGCGGCAGAAGAACTAGATAAGCTAGTACAGTTCATGAAGCAGCATCCCGAAATTAAGATTGAACTCGGTTCTCATACAGATGATCGAGGTGGCGATAAGTTCAACCAAGAACTTTCCCAAAAAAGAGCCAACTCAGCAGTTGAATATCTTGTACTAAGAGGGGTAAGTGCCAGACGACTTGTTGCCAGAGGGTATGGAGAAGAAATTCCAGAGATTTACGATGCGCAAACAGAAGAAGAACACCAAATGAACCGTAGGACAACAATTGCCCTTATACAAGGAGAAGACGTATTTAATGGCAACTACTAGTCCTATTGGAGTTACTTAAAATACATATAGATGTAACGTTTTATATATTTTTTGTAACTACCTTTGGGGTATTCAAACTACGATAACACCTCGTATGAAATTGTCTCATAACTGATAAGTGAGATCATTTTCAAATGGATAAATGAAGAAGGAGAAAGGAGTAAAAACTACCTAAACATGTAGTTTTTACTCCTTTCTCCTTACAAATATATGTTTTGAGCTTTGTACTCAGAGCTTGTTTGGAAGAACAGACGTACTCTGTTAGTTATCGAATATACCATTAAGTACATTTACGATTAATTTTCTTTTGACCATGCTATCTGTAAAAGAAATTCTTTCCGTATCCCTGATTCTTTTTTCTGTCATCGATATTCTAGGAAGTATCCCTATTATTATTGACTTAAGAAGAAAGGAAGGTAAAATTGAGTCCCTTAAGGCCACTATCATCGCTGGAATAATCCTAATTGCCTTTTTATTTTTAGGAGAGGGCCTACTGCGACTCTTTGGATTGGACGTAGCTTCCTTTGCTATTGCCGGCTCCTTTGTATTGTTTTTATTGGGAGTAGAAATGGTCCTTGGAGTGACACTTTTCAAGGAAGATCCCGATACCTCTAATGGCTCCATTGTACCTCTTGCATTTCCTCTAATTGCAGGAGCAGGTACCATGACCACCATCCTATCCCTCAAGGCCGAGTATGAAGAATGGAATATCCTTATGGGAATCGTCCTCAACCTTATCTTTGTTTACATTGTCCTTAAATCATCTTCTTGGCTTCAGAGAAAACTTGGAGATAATGGTGCCAATATTCTACGTAAGGTTTTTGGTATTATATTGCTAGCCATTTCTATAAAGCTATTCAAAAATAACTGGGGAGCATAAGTAACAAGAGGCTACTCATACATAAGACATAATAAAATGACTAACGATATACTAACATCTGCGAAACGTGTTTTTGAGATAGAAGCCAAAGAAGTAAAGGCGCTATCTGATAAACTCACTAAAGACTTTGTGGGAACTGTAGAGGATATCCTAACGTGCAAAGGAAAGGTAATTGTCTGCGGTATGGGAAAATCAGGGCATATCGGACGCAAGATTGCCGCTACCCTAGCCAGTACCGGAACCCCTAGCTTCTTCATGCATCCCGCAGAAGCTTTTCATGGTGACCTAGGAATGATCACAGCGGACGATATTTTTATAGGGATCTCTAACTCCGGAGAAACTGAAGAGTTGATTCGCCTTATCCCTGCCTTAAAACGCAATGAAAATAAACTGATTGCCATTTGCGGAAAACCATCTTCTACCTTAGTAAAAAATGCAGATTACTTTCTGGATATTAGTGTAGAAAAAGAAGCCTGTCCATTAGCCCTTGCTCCAACCTCTTCTACTACTGCTACCTTGGCCATGGGAGATGCATTGGCTGTAGCCCTCATGGAGCAACGTAACTTTAAGCCGGAGCAATTTGCCCTGTTTCATCCTGGAGGAAGTCTAGGTCGTAAACTGCTCACCAAGGTCAAAGATGTTATGCGATCACAAGACTTACCTTTCGTACAAAAGAATACTTCTTTTCAGGAACTGATCTTAGCGATTAGTCAAGGAAAGTTAGGACTAGCGATCGTCATGGAGGAAGATACACTCTGTGGTATCGTTACAGATGGTGACCTTAGACGAGGATGGCAAAAACACCATGACATGCACAATATTACCGTGGAAGACCTCATGACACATCAACCAAAAACTATCAGTGCAGATACCATGTTGGCGGATGCTGAAGAGCTCATGATGTCACACAAGATCACTTCCTTGCTAGTGACTAACGAAGGACAAAAGGTGGTTGGAGTAATGCAACTATATGCTATATAAAAAACATGAATCATCCCATATTAACAAGTGGCTTAGTTTTCTGAGAATCCATCACTTTACAGCTATCTCACAAGCCCTTTATGAGCTTCTTCATTTTTTCCTTGATGAAAAAACGAAGCAAAAAAATCAAGGCTTTGAAGAATTTGCCTAATTTTTAATCGCAAAAGCTAAAAATCCCAAACTCGCTACGCTCAAACAATGGAATTTTCTTAACGCTTTTACGATTAAAAATTTTAACGGCAATTCTTCAAGGCCGTTTTTAAATATATAAAGGCACTTTTTAAACAAAAAACATGAGTCACTCCTCATGTTTTGTTTATTCCTGTGTATGTTCATCTGTCGTATCTGTACCTCCTCCAAAAAAACTAGGGGGAAGAATTTTTCTAATAAAGGATTTCCCCTCCTCTATTTCCTTAATCTGCACTTCTGCTTCTTGTAGAGCCTTATGCCAGGCTGGAGAAAACCCTACCATTGAACTAGAAAGAATATCCACGGCCTTCTGGTAAACCTGATAGGTCACGACTTCTTTTCTTCCTGGTTTTTGCATCAGGGCCTGATTGCTAATTCTAAGGTTTTCGTTCTCCATTTTCAATTGCTCAATTTGTTGACGCTTATTGGCTGTTGCCTCTGCATCCAAATCCATCTTCTGATGTAAATGTTTTTTGAGCTGCTTCATTTCTTTCTTCAAATGGGCACGTTGAATCAGCTGACTAATATACAGGATCAAAGCAATTACCAAGCCTACTGCAAGACCTATCAAAAAGCTTTCTATTGAGAAGTTTTCCATACTATCCATAATTTCTAGGCAATATCAAGTTGAGCATCTATAGATGTAAAACATCTTTCTTGATGAAAATCTCTCCATACATAAGAAATACTCTAAAATAAGAAAAGGCAACCCTTGTGGTCGCCCCATAAAAAAGTCATCTCAGAAATTTATCTGAGATGACTTATCATTATCAAAAAGCTGCTAGAAGCACTTACATATACTTTGCAAATTTTTGTCGAATAGAGAAATACCTTTTCAGTTCTTCTTCTCTACGGACACGTTCTTCTGCCGCAAATAAATCAAAGTTTTGCCATGCAGCTTCTAAGAGCTTGCTATAAGATGATTTGGTGGCTTTCTTTCTGCCTGTTGTGGTAAAATTCATTATCATAGCTTTTAGTAATTAAGGTGGCTATTTGATAAACTTCTATCTCTATACCACAAAGCGGTATGAACAATAGGTAATGAGGATACATAGTTGAATCCCTTAAAAAAGGATTCTACTGCTCAAATCACTTCATGTCAACGATAATATAAGAAATTTATATACTTCTTATAAATGACAGATGTTTCCCCTCAACAGACAAAAATAGTAAAATTAAATGAATATATGTTCATTCAATTGTTAACCAATACTTAAGACATATACCCGAAGCGCTTCAATTTGCTATCCGTTTTTCTCCAGTCCGGATCTACTTTTACGTATTGCTCCAGAAATACTTTTTTCTGGAAAAATGTTTCCATTTCTTTTCGTGCTTGTGTACCTACTTTCTTTAATGCCTGTCCTTGCTTACCAATCACAATTGCTTTCTGGCTTTTTCGCTCTACAATAATATCGGCTCCTATTCGGATCAGGTCTTTAGTTTCTTTGAAGGTATGCACGATCACCTCACAAGCATATGGAATCTCTTGCTCATAGTTCATCAAGATTTTCTCACGAATAATCTCTGATACAAAGAAACGTTGTGGTTTATCAGTCAACTCATCCTTAGAGAAAAAGGCATCATGCTCTGGAATATGATTTAAGATCAGCTCCAGAATATGCTCTACATTAAACTTATGTAGTGCAGAAATAGGCACAATCTCTACTGGATTTAGTTTTTCCTGCCACTCTTGTATCTTCTTAACTACCGTCTCCTGATTAGCCAGGTCAATCTTATTGATGATTAAGATAACTGGAAGCTTCAAGTTAGCAATTCGCTGTATCACATCATTCTCATCAAACTTCTCATTGATGTCGGTCACAAACAACACCACATCGGCATCCTCCAACGACTCCTTTACAAAGTCCATCATGGATTCCTGCAACTTATATTGTGGCTTAATCACCCCTGGTGTATCAGAGTATACAATCTGGAAATCATCTCCACTGATGATCCCCATGATACGATGACGAGTTGTCTGTGCTTTTGAAGTAATAATAGATAGTCGTTCCCCTACCAACTGGTTCATGAGAGTTGACTTTCCAACATTGGGTTTTCCTACAATACTGACAAACCCTGCTTTATGGTTGCTCATAGCGATTTATTTACGTACATTAATAAAAGGCGATTCCTTCCTATAAAGTGCCTCTTACTGTATAAATTACAATATAACGCCCCACTTCTAAAAAGAGAGGCTCACTGCAAAGGTGCATAAATTCTTGAATAAATTGTATAATTAAAATTAAATCCCTACCTTTGCATCCGCATCAATCACAAGGAGGCTTGTAAATTGATGACTATATCGCGGGATGGAGCAGTTGGTAGCTCGTCGGGCTCATAACCCGAAGGTCGTCAGTTC
>NZ_BAABJX010000061.1:0-3483 GCF_039543525.1 Algivirga pacifica | reverse complement strand
TTATATTTTCTAACTCCTTCGTTTCAGAAACGGATGCAAAGGTAAGAAAACTTTCAATTACAATCCAAATTAATTTTGAAGTTTTTTTTCAGTGAGATTCCTTGAAAACCTACACTCTCGATAGTGATAAACACGTTTTCAATACCTTCCCAAAACTTCTTTTTCTTACTTTCCTTCCGAAAGCGGATGCAAAGGTAAGAAAACTTTCAACTAACTTCCAAAACAAATTTTCAAAAACTTTTCAGGAGTGAAATTAGATGATTTTGTAAATATCAAATAGCTCCAAAGAGCGTATCCCATTACCTGAATTGTTGTGGCCTTCCGTTTGAAGGGGATGCAAAAGTGTAGGTATTTTTTGGATTATGCAAATGGAATAGTTCAATTATTTACAGAAATAATCACAGAATTACATAACCTACTCAGTCAATGACACTTCAACGAATGTTAATTTTTTTAAGTTGTACTATAGTACATTTATTTACTCAACCTACTCTTTAAATAAGAGTACTATAGGCTTTCATATTACTCTTGTCCCTCTCTGTCTATAAGGTTAGATATCATTTAGAGACACCATGTAATAAGCAAAAATTAAGCGATGGTCAGCTGTTATTACCTATTATATTAAAAGCTACCCAACTTGCTGAAAAATACGCCTATCAGTTTAACAGAAAGGAAAAAGAGGAAGAGCTAGAAGGAAACTACGCCTACGAGTTCCGGATGTATGACCCGGCGATAGGACGCTGGTGGCAGCAAGATCCGGTGATCAAGGAAAATGAAAGCCCTTATGCAGGGTATACCAATAATCCGGTGATGTTTTCTGATTTGTTGGGGTTGGATACGTTTAATATTCATTTGGATACCCATAATATTTTTCATTATGGTAATGATCCTAATAGTACCTCCTTGTTTCACACCTACAATGTTTTTGATGGACCATTCTTAATGGGATCTTATAATCTACCTGTCAATGAATGGGGATATGTAGAATTTCCAGCCGCAGGGCATGGTTTTGGAAGATATGGAGGTATTGATAAAGCTGGAGGTAAGTACCGAACTTTTACTTATGGTGATTACATTTCTCCTACGGAGAAAGCAAATGTCTCATCTATAACCGCTTATTACAAATACGCTAAAGGAGACCATTTTCTAAAACCTCATGTAGCTGCTGAGTTATTTGGATTGATATCAGAATTCCACGTAAAATCAGGTTATAAGTCCAGGATAGATATTGGAGATCTGTCTAATGAAATAGGAGAAGCACCTGGTTGGGACCACTCTACACACGGAGGACCTAAATTTGATCGCAATGGTGATATCCAACACTACTATAAAGGAGCTGCGTTGGATTATCGTTATTTTAATAGTTCATATACGAGTTACCAAGGTGGTGTTAAAGTTATTGATGGGCAGGACTTTGCCCCATATTTTGATCAAGATATAAATAAACTTTTTTATCAAATGGCTAGCAATTGGGGATTTACTTCAAATTACTCACCTCTAAGGGCTTTTATAAATGACCAACAATTCTCCTCAAGTAATTCAGGTCCTATGTTTGGACACGATGACCATGGTCATTTAGGTTATAAAGGAGTAAATCGATCTTGGTTGGATATTTTTAATTTTAGATAGAAAATGAAGATTCTAATTTCATTACTGTTAATAGTAACATTTTTTTCCTGTGATAGAAACACTTCATCACAAGACTCAAAAGCAAACATTAATACCTCTATTAAGAATGATACGACTATTCAACAAGGAGAAACCATACCAAATTCTTTATTGGAGTTTATTAATGATCAACTTCCCAATTATAGAATCCCTGAACAATCAGAGTATGCAAATATTTATTCTGAAAAAATAGAAAATAGTCAATATCCATATTTCACTGAAGGGGCTTTTAATCAAGATTCTCTTACAGATTATGCACTTTTATTACTGTCTGAAGTTCAAGGTGGTTTTGAAATCTCTGTATTTGTTTTTGTCACTAAACAAAATAATGACTATGATTATTTTAAGTGCTACACTGAAAAACAGAAGAAAGAATTCAGATTAGCAGATGAGTTAAGCTTTGTAAACGCTGCCTACTCTCAACATACACAAGAACAATTAAATACAGACGGAGATGCCTTACTCTACATAGGTTGGAGATCTTTAGGTGACATACAAGCTCATTTTTGGTTAAAACAATCAGAGCTCAGAATGGAGTTTGCAGAGGAGTATACAGATTAAAATAATTTCGTTATCTATCTCCTATATATGAATTAAGTACCTCTACCCATTTCGGATAGAGGTACTTACTTTTTTCAAAAAACCCCAAAAAACCAATGAAAACTATTTTTTCTACCTTACTTTTTCTAGGTGCTTTCACAACTCTTCTCGCTCAGGAAACCTCTTTATCCTCGGCACAGGATACGCTCAAAAAGCATCAGTTTACTTTTGATGGAACGCTGGTAATCACCGGGATGGCACGTCAGTATGATAAGGACCCTATGCCCAATAGTGACAATATAAGTTCTGAGCGTCAGTTGCTGGGGTTGTATATCCCTGAAATAAATTATCAATGGAATATTTCTGAAAAACAGCAGTTGGAAGCATTTGCTTCTGTAGCGCTTTTGGGAGGACTTTTTGATGGAGAAGGGGAGTTAATTCCTTTACCTTACCAAGGATGGATCGCCTATACGTATGATCGACTGTCGCTCAAAGTTGGTTACCAGGAGATACGCTGGGGAAATGCCAAGCTATTGAGAACCCTAAATTGGATGGATATGTTTCATCCCTTGGATCCAGTAGCATTTAATCCCGGCATATTCGCTACCCTGGGCACTTACCAATTTGGAAATGATGGGCATATACAGCTTTGGGTAATTAATAATGAACTGGATATTTTGGATCGTTATGATTATTCGAAAGGGTATGGGGGACGTGTGACCTATCCTTTGGGTAATTTTGACTTGGGAGCAAGCTACCTGCGTCACCGGCATGAAAAAAGATATCAGGGAGAACCTTTTTATGTGAATTATCTGGGAATTGATTTGAAATATGATGCTCCTCTGAGTTGGTGGGTAGATGGCATGATCCATCAGGAACCAGGAATTTCATTCGTAGCTCCTGACCAAGATTCTGACCAACTCCTTACCAAAATAAAAGTCACCATTGGTGCTTCTTACGCACTACCTTTTGGGGAAGAGGGCGTAAAAATGGTAGCAGAACATATCTTGAGCAGCGATGCCAGAATAGGCACAACAAACCATCTAACAGCGTTGGACCTAACGTATTCTGCCGGAAAGCTTGGGGAGTTTAAAACTACATTCATTTATTTTATCTCAATAATTTCAGTTAAGACCATTGATGAATAGGGCAATGGATTCATAAAAGAAGTACGGTATCCTCAAAACTTATCAATATATCCCCCTTAAACACAAAAAAGCCTTATCCAACATCTCGTGCTGAATAAGGCTTTAAATTTATAAGGAGTGGCAATGA
>NZ_BAABJX010000060.1:0-943 GCF_039543525.1 Algivirga pacifica | reverse complement strand
ATCCTCTACTGAATACGTTACCACTAGCTTCTCCGGTTGACCGATCGCATCATCGATCTCAAAAGTACAACCGTTCGCATCAGTAATTAATACATGGTACGTGCCGGCAACATACTCAAACGCTGGCGTCAAATCGCCTGCCCCTTGTGGCGGGAATGATATGTCCACGGGGTTACCCAAGTAATCCTCTCCTGTCGCTACAATATTGTATGGCGCCGTCCCTCCAGAGATATTGCCATTGATCACACCGTTGTCACCGTAGCATTGCGCATCCTCTACCGAATACGTTACTACCAGCTTCTCCGGTTGACCGATCGCATCATCGATCTCAAACGTACAACCGTTCGCATCAGTAATTAATACATGGTACGTGCCGGCAACATACTCAAACGCTGGTGTCAAATCGCCTGCCCCTTGTGGCGGGAATGTAATGTCCACGGCATTGCCCAAGTAATCTGTACCTGTCGCTACTATCTGGTATGGTGCCGTCCCTCCTGAGATATTGCCATTGATCACACCGTTGTCACCGTAGCATTGCGCATCCTCTACTGAATACATAACCTCTAGCTTCTCCGGTTGATCAATCGTATCATCGATCTCAAAAGTACAGCCATTCGCATCAGTGATCACCACATGGTACGTACCGGCAACATACTCAAACGCTGGTGTCAAATCGCCTGCCCCTTGTGGCGGGAATGATATGTCCACTGGGTTACCCAAGTAATCCTCTCCTGTCGCTACTATCTGGTATGGTGCCGTCCCTCCTGAGATATTGCCATTGATCACACCGTTGTCACCGTAGCATTGCGCATCCTCTACCGAATACGTTACTACCAGCTTCTCCGGTTGACCGATCGCATCATCGATCTCAAACGTACAGCCATTCGCATCAGTAATTAATACATGGTACGTGCCGGCAACATACTCAAACGCTGGCGTCAAA